>JAAZCB010001321.1 GCA_012513545.1 Clostridiaceae bacterium | reverse complement strand
TTTCCCGGTAGATGAGCCATACAGCAAAGCACAGGTAAAAGCTTATATAGGCGGAGGCGGAGAGACAGTATACGTATCAACTGAGCATATTTATATTGTGGAATCTACCCGTGATGCGATTTCCGAAGCAACGGTAGAAGATTTTCTTGATGTTCTGACCGGAGAGGATTTAGACATGCTGGACTACAGGAAATACGGAACCAATATTTACAGGATAGGGATACAAAACGGCAATATAGGAGGCTTTGCCAGCGCATTTGTCCCGGGAATGGTACATAACCAGTTTTCCATGGATGAATATAACGGATACTTCAGAATAACCACACAAACAGGCAGATGGCAATATGCCTCAAGCAATGTATTTGTTCTTGACAGTGATATGAACATATGCGGTTCACTCAAAGGGCTGGCACCAGAGGAAAGCATTTATGCTTCAAGGTTTATGGGAGATCGTCTGTATCTGGTAACCTTCAAGCAGGTGGACCCCCTGTTTGTTATCAGCCTCAAAGACCCTCAGAAACCTGTTGTGCTTGGGAAACTTAAAATACCGGGCTACAGCGAATATATCCATCCCCTTGATGAAAACCATATAATTGGCTTTGGTAAGGACACTACAGGAGGAGATGGGAATTTTGCCTGGTATCAGGGCATTAAAATGGCCATATTTGATGTATCTGATGTTAGCAACCCAAAAGAGAAGTTTGTTGAAATAATTGGGGACAGGGGATCAGATTCGGAGCTTTTAAGAAACCATAAGGCATTGATGTTCATGAATGAGCTTGGGCTTATGGCATTTCCGGTAACACTGGTTGACAGACAGGAGGGACTCGGGGATGATGGGCACGGAGATATTACATACCAGGGAGCTTATGTTTATAATGTAAGCAGCTCTGAGGGATTTAAACTAAGGGGGAGAATAACCCACTTGAATTCATTTGATTATTCCGATATATATGATAGAGCAAACTCTTTGTTCATAAACAGGATTATATATGCAAATGAATCATTATACACACTTTCCGGAGGAAAAGTTAAGGCAACCCGTTACAGAGATATGAAGGATGTCTCCGAGATATCACTTGATTAGAAGCTCCGTTATACAAAATCGATCATATTATGAAAAATAGACTTTACTTATAGAAAAAGCTTCGGGAAATCCGGCAATAAGCGAGGGATTCGGTACCCCGAAGCTTTTTATTTTGTGGGATTATTACGCCAATAAACAGGTTGCAAGGTGTATTGCAAGTCCGGCCAATCCTCCTATGACTGTTCCGTTAATCCTTATATACTGAAGGTCTGCTCCAACCTGAACCTCCATCTTTTTTGATATATCCTCACCTTCCCAGTTGTTAACTGTATCGCATATAAGCTTCGATATTTCTTCACTGTACATACATACGACCTTAACAATACTCCTTTTCAGGAATAGATCTGCCTGTTCTTTTATAAATCCGTCATTTAGCATCAGTTTAATTAAAATATCAATACAGGTTCCTATGATTTCTCTCAGTTTCTCATTTGCCTCACTATTCTGAGCTTTCAGTGCTTCGTTGACTTTATCTGTTTCGCTTGTTATAAAAGCCTTCAGTAAATCCGAGTCCAGTATCTCAGTCTTGAATTTTTCACCTTTTTCAATTAGTTTTTCTGATGTGTTAAGCTTTTTAATCAGGCTTGGCAGGCTGAACATTAAGAGCTTGTTCATATCTGAATTGGTGTTGTCCTCAATGCTGTCAATTTGTCTAGATAATATCTTCAATACGTTTTTATAAACAATGGGTCCTATAACCGGCATTGCAAGTGTTTTATTAAGACTTTCAAGGAGTTTCATGGTAGCATCCCTGTTATCGTTTACATAGTTGTGAAGGCCTATCAGTATTTCTTTAACTATTGGCTTGTGCTGGCCTGATTTAACCAATGCCTCAAGGAAGCTTCCAAGCATGGGATAAAGCTTTACATCCTTTACACGACTGTTGATGCTGCTTTCCAATAAGCCCGCTGTGTCAGTGTTTTCAAGCGCAGCCTTTAAAACCTCCGGCTGCTTTAGTGCCAGCCATTCCACAAGTACACCCTTGTTTTTTTCAAGATTACATGCAATTTCATCCATAAGATTTATACTTTTCATTTTATCCATCAATACTTCTTCCGTAAAGAAGTTACTGACAACAAAACAGGAAAGGGAGCTGCCGATCCTGTCCTTATTATTCTTGATAATAGCCGTATGAGGTATCCACTTTAGGCCAAGAGGGTGCCGGAACAGGGCAACTACTGCAAACCAGTCAGCTAAAGCTCCAATCATAGCTGCTTCAGCAAAAGCTGTTATGGATGTAATAAACAAATTCTGCGAACCAAGCCGCCTGAAAATAATAAACAATGCAGCCATAAAAACAAGGAGTCCAGTAGCTATTAATCTCATTTTATGAAGCTTGGCAATATTATTTTTCTCAAATTCAAGTCTATCCATAATATCATCACCAGTATAGATTATTATCATTTACAAAATGTAATTATACCAATATGTACGATAAATTGCACTGTTGGTCTGAATTTTTAATCGGCAATAAAATATATGCTGGCGGCAATTAGATTTAATGTATAATTTTTTCATAAGGTATGCTATAATTGAAACAATAAACGAATATTGATCAAGGATAGGGAGGATGAATGCAAATGAACGGTTACAATTACGATAATGTAATAACGGAGAGGAGCAGTTTTGCTGCACAAATGGTCAGAGTCTATGGCTGGATGTTTATAGGGCTTCTGGTTACAGCTATGTCTGCCTTATTTGTGGCCTCTACTCCGTCATTGATAGAGTTGATATTTCTCAATAACTTTACTTTTTATGGTTTGATGATTGCCGAGATTGCTTTTGTGTGGTTTTTATCAAGCAGGGCAATGAAAATGGATTATACTATGGCAGCAGCAGCGTTTTTATTCTATGCTGCTCTTAACGGACTTACGATGTCAGTAATATTCTTATATTTTTCAGGTTCGTCCATTGCCATGGCTTTTTTCTTTACTGCAGGCTTTTTTGGGTTTATGAGTGGTTACGGACTAATAACAAAAACAGACCTGACCTCGTTTGGAAAAATGATGCTGATGGGCTTGATAGGACTTATTTTAGTTTCAGTAGTAAACATATTCCTTCGAAACGGTGTGTTTGAATGGATAATATCCTTTGCAGGTGTTATTATTTTTCTTGGTCTTACAGCTTATGACAGCCAGAAAATTAAATATATACATCAGCATTATTCCGGAACTGAAAAGGAAAGAAATGTAGCAATAGTCGGAGCACTTACGCTGTATCTTGATTTTATCAACCTGTTCCTGTATATATTGAGGATATTGGGAAGGAAAAGATCATAATCAATATGAATAAAGATAAGGCTGCTGCACTAACCATATAGTGCAGCAGCCTTTTGCATCTACCCAAATCACCTGGACAAATTTTTCAATAATTAGTATTGACATATTAATATTCTGTTGTTATTCTGCCATAGTGACAAGCGCACAATCAACTGATATGGCAGTGAAAAACAGTTAAATTGATGTTTAACATCAGTTAATAATGGATAGAAGGCTGAAAAAACCTATAAAACAAAACACAAATTTCCTGCAAAAAAAAGGTTGACTTTAAGCATGGGAGCATGTTATTATATACAGGCAGTTGAGCAAATCATCTGCTTAATTAGTACAAAAAATCATCTGTTTAGATGGTCAAATGCAGTAAAATAGCATGATTTCGTGCTGGTGTAGCTCAGCAGGTAGAGCAGCTGACTTGTAATCAGCAGGTCGGGGGTTCGATTCCGTCCACCAGCTCCAA
>JAAZCB010001320.1 GCA_012513545.1 Clostridiaceae bacterium | reverse complement strand
TCTTCAGTTGATACCATAACTTTAGATGCAAATTTGCAATTTGATAAAAAAATCAATGACCTTGGTATCAAAGGTTCTATTATTAGAACAACTAAAGAAATAGCAATGTCAGGTGCAATGCACAGACAAGAAATAAAGTTAAATGATAAAACTAATTCTCAAGTAGTTAATTATAAGTATATTCCAATGTATATCAAACATTATTATGATAAATTTGGTATTTATAAGAACAAAAACATACCAGGTTCTCAAATTATTAAGAAAATAGGTACTGGCAGTGAAAACAAATATACTAATAGTGGAGAAGCTGAATTTACAGAAGCAATAATAGGAGGTTACGAACAATTCGGTATTCCAATTCTATGGGGTCCGGAAAAGCCCTTAAGAGCAGGAGTTAATTATTCAATAGATCCTGAGTCAATTACTTTGCTGGCTAAAGATGTGTATTTTACAGAGGATTTGGTAATCCAGTCACTTGAGAAAAAAGCATCAGGTTCATCAACTATTGATTTAAGTAACTTAGTACGAATTGAAAAGAGTGATGGATATGAAACCAGTGTTAATCTTTTCCTGGGTGGAAGTTATGCAAATGAAGTGGGTTCTGGATATGAACAAACAGGAAATATTACAATAGAGCTTAATAATGGTAAGAATTATAGAATTGATTGCAAAAGGTATATAAATTATTATATTGTAAAGTATAATATAATGGAAACGGAACTAGAGACAATAAATGGTATGGGGAATGTTTTTTTAACTACAAAGTCCCCTAAGTTTTATACAACTGCTGTAGTAAAAATACCTTGTGGAATAATATTTGAAGCAGAAATTACAGATATAGATCCTTTCAACCAACAAGCAAGCACTAATGTAGTTGCTTCTCTTGACCCGAATGATATAATCGGGCCGGAGGGATTTGGTGAAGAGAATATGATAAAGGATGAAGAAACGCTTGATTACAAAATCAGGTTTGAAAATGATGCCCAGAAGGCGCTTTCACCGGCACAAAAAGTATGTATAGAACAGGAACTTGATAAAAATCTTGATTTGAGTACTTTCAGGCTTGGTTCTTTTGGTTTTGGCCAACATATATTTGAAGTCCCCGAAAACAGGACATATTATCAGAAGAGAATCGATTTAAGAGAGGAAATGGGCTTGTACCTTAATGTAAATGCGGGTATTGATGTGATGAGCGGGAAGGCCTTCTGGTTATTTGAATCTATTGACCCTGAAACAGGAAGGACCCCTGAAGACCCACTAAGAGGATTTTTGCCTGTTAACTTGAAGGATAGCGAGGGTGAAGGATTTGTAACATATACAATTAAGCCCGCTAAAAACTTAAAAACAAGTGAAAGAGTTGAGGCACAGGCGGTTATTGTTTTTGACCGTAATGAACCAATTGATACACCGTTGATTTTTAACACAGTTGACTGTGGCAATCCTGTTTCATCGGTCAAGAAGCTGCCGGAAGAGACAAATACAAATGAAATAAATATAGAATGGAATTCCATGGATGATCAAAATGGTTCAGGAGTAAAGGGAGTTGATCTTTACATATCTAAAAACGACAGTGATTATACGCTTCTGGAATCGGGAATAAAAGAAAATAGATATAAATATAAGGGCGATAATGGAAATAAGTATTCTTTCTTTTCAATAGCAAGAGATAATGTTGGCAATGTAGAGGAAATGAAGAATTCAGGGGAGGCCTCAACAAAGGTATTTATTCCGGATGAGACTGAAGAAAATACGCTAATTGAAAACCCTGAGAATATAACTGAGGGTGGTGGGGGCACAGATACGACACCAACGTCGACCTCGGCACCTACTTCTACTCCAAAACCAACATCGAAGGATTCCTCGAAATCATCCTCCGCAGGAAGTAACAAAAGCAGTTCATCAACAAGTACAAGCACTACTCCGGTTGATAATGATGCCCTTCAAAAAGAAACGGGTTCAACAGAAAAAACTGCTGTACCTGAGGTTACAAAGCCTGTTACTATCGAAGAAACAAAAGAAGCCATTCCGGCAGTGGGGATATTTTCAGATTTAAAAAATCACTGGGCCGAAAAGTTTGTTGCAGCTTTAATTGAAAAGCGCATTATTGAAGGATACCCGGATGGAACAATTAAGCCCGATGCCAATTTGTCAAGGTCTGAGGCGGTAGTTCTGCTTGTAAGGGCTTTGGGACTTGAGCAAAAGGACAGCGGTGATATAGCCTTCAGTGATTTGTCTGAGATACCACAATGGAGCAGAGGCTTTGTTAAAACTGCTTTTGATAAAGGTATAATCAAAGGTTATGGAAATAATACTTTCAGGCCTTTAAACAGCGTTACAAGGGAAGAAATTATAGTAATGCTGATGAATGCTTTCGGATATGAACAGCTCAAGGAAACAGAGGAATTGTATAAAGACGGTTCAGAAATTTCAGCGTGGGCCAGGGGATATGTTTCAGCGGCCTCAAAGCTGAAAATTATAAGAGGCTACGAAGACAACACTTTAAGACCCGATAGTACAGTAACAAGAGCTGAAGTTTTCACTATGATTAATAACTGCCTTGAACTTAATAATCAGCCTCAATAGTGCGGTTATGCTTCAATAGCTTTAGAAAATGAACCAAACTTTCATATTTGTTGACTATCTAAAAAAGCGTTAGGGCATCAGGCTCTAGCGCTTTTTGACCCTTTAAGCAGAGGTTGATATAACCAACTTTAGTAATGTAATTTACTTACAGAGAAGTATAAAATCAAAAGCTGGCTTTCCAGTCAATATGTTTATATGATAAAATTAAACAGTGCTAATTTTAAGATTTTTGATATTAAGAAAGGTAATATTGATTAAAAGATGAAAACAGAAGATGAAATCTGTAAAAAATTGAAAAACGAAATAGATAACTGTCAGACTAAATATATACTATTGATCAGATTGTATTCGGCGGTTGAGAAAATTGACCAGGAGATGCCTGCTTTTCTTCAAAGTCCTAAAGGACAGGCTGTGTTTTCAGATGAAGTAAAAAGGCTTATATCTGAGCAAATT
>JAAZCB010001434.1 GCA_012513545.1 Clostridiaceae bacterium | reverse complement strand
TGAATTTTGTTACTGCTTCTTCGAGCATGGGGATCACTTCTTCCCTGGAAAGGTCAAACTCTCCATTGGTCGCCATGCAGGCCATGCCATGCATGAACACAAAGATCTTCATGAAGATATCGCCGGCATGCGCCATATTTAAGTTCGGGATCTTCTTGATCTCCTGGATCACAAAGCTGTGTTCCTTGCCGTTGATCAGATCGTACATGGTGTTGTCATCATCATGCGGGGACAAAAAGAGCATACGGAACAGATTGAGTTCCTCTCTGGCAAACTGGATATAGCAAAGCCCCAGATCCACAAACGGGATCACGTTTCCCTTTTCAAAATTCAGGCAGTATTCTTCATAATACCCTTTTGCTTTTTCAAAGAGCTCCGCATACAGTTCTTCCATGTTTCGATAAACCCTAAAGATCGGCTGTGTGGAACATCCGATATAGGAAGCAAGCTTTCTTGCAGTGACCATTGTAAGCCCCTGCTCTCTGAGCAAAGAGAACGCTCCGTCCAGAATGATCTGCTTTGTGATCTGCTCTTTTCTTGCCATAAGTACTGATTCCCTCCTCACAACTGCCGGTGATCTGACAGAAAACCGGGCAGCCCGTTTTGAGCTGCCCGTTAATTATAACATACGTTATGCTATGTGCATACTATTTTTTTTAAAAATTATACGGGATATGTTTTGTCCTCCGGATTTGCCTTGGTCAGATCCACCTTGGTCTGCTGTGCCTCACGGTATTTGAAGAATTCCGTAGCCACCTGCGGGAACAGTGCATAGGACAGAACGTCCTCATCCTGCTGTTTCCATTCGGCCATCTCGGATTCAAGCTTATCAAGTTCGTTCGTAAGACCTGCGGCATCGGCGGAACGCTCCGTAAAGCGTTGCTCACCCGGAATGACCTTGTCAATGACTTCCTGGCTCATCGGCTTGATCGTCTGGCCGTATTTGCCTCGAAGCATATCCTTGGTCTCCTTGGTCGCCATCTTGTATCTTTCACCGTAGAGTACATTGAAGACTGCCTGTGTGCCGACGATCTGTGAAGACGGTGTAACCAAAGGCGGCTCACCCAGATCCTTACGTACTCTCGGGATCTCCTTAAGCACTTCTTCGTATTTGTCTTCGGCATTCTGCTCTTTTAACTGGCTGATCATGTTGGAAAGCATGCCGCCCGGTACCTGATACAGCAGTGTCTTGATGTTGACGCCGAGGGATTTCGTACTCATCAGACCGCTTGATAGGCATTCTTCTCTGTAAGGTCTGAAGTAGTCTGCGATCTCAGCAAGAAGATTCTGATCAAATCCCGTATCATACGGGGTTCCTTTGAAGGTTTCCACCATAACTTCCGTAGCGGGCTGAGAAGTACCGAGAGCGAACGGGGAAATCGCACAGTCGATCACATCCACACCGGCTTCCACAGCCTTTAAGTATGTCATGCTGGCCACACCGGATGTATAATGCGTATGCAGCTGGATCGGCAGTTTCGTCTGAGACTTCATGGCAGTGATCAGTTCGGTTGCCCTGTAAGGAACCAGAAGGCCTGCCATATCCTTGATACAGATGGAATCTGCTCCCATTTCCTCGATCTTTTTGGCTGTTTCTGCCCAATAATCCAATGTGTAGGCATCACCGAGCGTATAGGACAGTGCGATCTGTGCGTGGCCCTTTCCGCTTCGTGTCTTTTCCTTGTTTGTAGCATCAACTGCAGCCTTCAGGTTACGAAGGTCATTTAAGCAGTCAAAAATACGAATGATGTCGATACCGTTTGCTATCGATTTCTGTACAAAGTATTCCACCACGTCATCGGCATAAGGACGGTAACCCAGAATGTTCTGTCC
>JAAZCB010001319.1 GCA_012513545.1 Clostridiaceae bacterium | reverse complement strand
CAAATGCGTATACGTAACAATAAAACGATTTATCACTGAGATTATTGAAAAGCTGCGGCCTCTTTATTGAGCTTCCTTTATAGAATAAATGAATAAAACCAGCTCCTATGATACAAATGAGTATAATTAAAAAAGGGAAAAATATTTTTTCAATACTGAAAGGGACAGCCCATTCAAAATACAAATATATTCGGTTTAGTATTTCATTTAAACTCAGTTGAATAGGCTGGTTAGCTCCAGCTTTAAAACCAAACAATGTCAAATAAATCTTAAGGAGGACAATTGGTAAGTATAATAAACTTAGCAATATCTTTTTTTTCATATTGCTCCCATAAAACAATATGAAAAAAACCAGCGGCGGGAAAAGGAATACTATATATTCAGCAAAAGTTAAACCTGCAATATAGAAAACAATTACAGAAATAATGAGATATACATATGATCTTTTATTTTCATTTTTAAGATATTGCAGTCCTAATAAGAAGGCTATTAATGTTATAAGCAAGCCATAAACAGGGTAAGATCCATTAATAAATGCTGGGATAAATAGTTGTTTTGGGATGATATTAGGCAATATTGATAACGTTATGGATACGTTTTTTGAAATACCCAAATGATGGTTTGTGATTCTATAAACAACCCAAGAAACCGGTATCATATAAACAATAACATATAAAAAGCGAATCAATTCGGGAGAATAAAACATTATTTTATATGCATACCACTCAAAAAAAACTGCGCCCAAAAATGAACGATACAAAATATGTATGGGGAATTCATCCTGAACGACGCTTAAATATCTGGCATTATCATCTAGCAATAAAACATTTAAGCCAAAAACAGCAATCAAATTAAATAATACTATTGTTAAACCAATCAGGGCATAAGGAAAATAGTTATTATTCATTATTAAATATAATTTTTGCTTCATTAATTCTCCAAAATATTAATAGTTACATATCGCAAATAATGTCTTATCAAAGGTTTCCACGGGTATAGTTGCTGCGCGTGGCCTGTAGAGTAGGCGACAACTGGACGGCATTCAGGTTCCCCGGCTCTATCTTTGCCTGCATGAGAAAATAGAGGATGCCGTGTATTTTTTTTGTGATGATGCCAAGAAAGCCCACTTCCGGCTGGTTGATGATAGGTTGTTCCCTCTCGGAAAGCTTTCCCCAGTTAGTCCTGATCCTGATCCCCTCGATGGAAAAAAAACTTCCCGATTCATGGACAAGATTTCCCATGTCTTCGTTGAAATACCACGCTCTCATCCTGGAGAAAGGAACCCTGTCGATTTTTACATGGACATTTTCATTCATCTCCCTCATCCAGAGATGGAAGCGTGCCGATGGCATTAAGGGGTTCTCTGTAGTTAATGCGGATTGAAGAAAGGAAATATGTTTCTGTTTTTTCTCCATAGGTATCTCCGTTAATCTAACGCAACAATCGCGGGATATAATAGCCGCAGTAAGTACTATTTGTGCAATATTTTTTTCAGAGGCCATAAAAGTATATGGCCGATCCTGTAAGAATAACTATTTAATGTTTGTGAGATCTGCCGATCCTTTTCAGATATCTGCCGGTCCTTTTCAGATATCTGCCGGTCCTTTTCGGAGATCTGCCGGTCCCTT
>JAAZCB010001318.1 GCA_012513545.1 Clostridiaceae bacterium | reverse complement strand
TATCTGCAAGGTATGTCTACAAGTCTTCCTGAGGACGTACAGCTTCAAATGATGAGAACACTTCCCGGACTTGAGAATGTTTCTGTAATGAGAAGTGCATATGCAATTGAGTATGATTGCATTAATCCGACACAGCTTAAGTTATCACTGGAATTTAAAAATATTGAGGGCTTATTTTCTGCAGGACAGATCAACGGAAGTTCAGGCTATGAAGAAGCTGCAGCACAAGGGCTGGTTGCCGGCATTAACGCAACAATGAAAATAAAAGGACTTGAGCCTTTGATCCTGGACAGATCTCAGGCTTATATAGGTGTGCTGATTGATGACCTTGTCACAAAAGGTACATATGAACCTTATAGAATGATGACATCAAGGTCGGAATACAGGCTTCTTTTACGTCAGGATAATGCAGACCTGAGGCTGACTTCTATAGGATATAATATTGGGCTTATAAGTGAAGAAAGATATAAGAAGTTTACCGAGAAAAAAAATCTTATTGAAGAAGAAATAAGTAGACTGGAAAAAGTAATTGTTCCACCGAATGAAAAGGTTAATCAATTCTTAAGAAGCAGGGAAAGTACACCTATTGTTAGTGGTATGAAGCTATCAGACCTATTAAAGAGACCTGAACTTGATTATGAAGCTTTAGGAGAAATAGACGAAAACAGGCCTTTGTTGAAACGTTCTGTTAAAGAACAGGTATCTGTTACTGTTAAATATGAAGGATATATTAAAAGGCAGATGTTACAGGTTGAACAGTTTAAGAAGCTTGAAAACAGAAAGCTGGGCAGTGATATTAATTATGAGAATATTACTGGGTTAAGGCTTGAGGCAAGACAAAAATTATCAAAACTTAAACCGGAATCTGTAGGACAGGCTTCACGTATTTCCGGAGTATCACCTGCTGATGTATCTGTTTTACTGATTTATCTTGAACAGAACAGAAGATCTTAAATTAGTGAACATAAAGAATATAATGAATATGGACTGGAGATGGAGAGCTTCAAATGGATATTATTGATAATGAATTAAAATCACTGCTTATGGAAGGAGCAACTTATTATGATATTGACTTAAACAATGGTCAACTGGATAAGTTTTTTAAGTATAAGAAAATTCTTAAAGAATGGAACGAAAAAATCAACCTTACTGCGATAGAGGAAGACAAAGAAATAATACTGAAGCATTTTATAGATTCAATGAGTATTGCAAAGTATTATAAGAATTCTGACTCAAAAATAATTGATGTAGGCACGGGAGCAGGTTTTCCGGGAATTGTTCTGAAGGTAGTTTTGCCTCAATTAAAGGTTACTCTTTTGGATTCCCTTGATAAAAGGGTGCGTTTCTTAAATGAGGTTATTCAGGAATTGGATTTAGAAGATATTGAAGCAATTCATGGGAGAGCGGAAGACAAAGGTATGGATTCAGGCTACAGGGAAAAGTTTGATTTTGCTTGTGCGAGAGCAGTTGCAAATTTACCTGTTTTGCTGGAGTATTGTTTACCGTTTGTTAAAGTTGGAGGATATTTTATTGCTATGAAAGGCAGCAGTACCGATGAGGTTGACAATTCAAAAAAGGCACTTGATTTACTTGGAGGAATAATAGAAGAAGTAAAGGAATTTGAACTTCCCTTTTGTAATATAAAACGAAGCGTAATTGTAGTAAGAAAGTTTCGACAAACTTCGACAAGATACCCGAGAAAAGCAGGTAAACCATCAAAAGATCCACTGATTTAAGCCGCATAATGCAGTAATATAGCGCATTTGCACGAACGATTCTCATTTTGAAAAAAAGGAATTGAAAAGGATCAGGAGAATATAACCCTTTGTCAAATTTATAATTTAAATTGAGAGAATTAATTTCAATTTAACAAATGATAAATACTAAATTTACAAAGGATGGTGTGCTATGTTAGAGAACAGGTTGCATGTTGCAAGAACTGAAAAGGGAGACGATAAAAAGAATATTACCTATGTTGGTATTGAAAATGTAAGACCTAACCCTTACCAGCCCAGAAAGCAGTTTAACAAGACTTCACTTGAAGAGTTATGTGAATCAATCAAACAATATGGTGTACTTCAACCTATAAGCGTCAGAAAAATATCATCCAATATGTATGAACTTGTAGCAGGGGAAAGAAGGCTAAAAGCAGCTACAATGGCAGGTCTTAAGGAAATTCCCGCAATTGTAATTGAAATCAGTGATAATGATGCAGCTGTTATTGCGCTCATTGAAAATCTTCAAAGGGAAGACTTAAGTTATATGGAAGAAGCAGACGGATATAATAACTTAATTAGTGAGCATGGATTCACACAGGAGGAACTTGCGCAAAAAATCGGGAAGAGCCAGTCCACAATTGCAAATAAGATAAGACTTCTAAAGCTTCCACCGTTGGTTAAAAAAATTCTTGCAGACAACAGTCTTACGGAAAGACATGCAAGGTCTTTACTGAAGCTTCATGATGAACAGTTACAGTTGAAAGTACTTAAGCTTGTTTGTGAAAGAGGTTTAAATGTTAAAAAGACTGAAGAATTAGTTGAAAAAGCTATAGATAGGTATACTCGGAAAGAAAATGAGAAAAAAAACACTGCGAAATTTACCAGGGCAATAAAAGATATAAGAATATTTGTAAATACAATAAGGCAAGCGATAGATATGATGAAGAAATCCGGAGTAGAAGCTAAAGCTGCCCAATTTGACAGAGGAGAATATGTGGAATTTATAGTGCGTATACCTAAATAAAGAAGAAAGCATTTACATAAAAATATTTAGAAGAAGTGTGAAATTAATTTAGTAACAAAGTATATGAATATGGTATTTTATGGTTTAAAACAGGGAATAATTAAAGAATATTCCCTGTTTCTATTAAAAATAATTTTTTAAGTGCTAAAAAAGTGGACAGTTATTTAAAACTTTATTAGAATATATAAAGGCACAACAATTAATATTTCTCAAATACATAATTATCAATTGGATAATATTTAAATATCAGGAAAGAGGTAATTGAATGTCAGATACTAAAGATGTAAAAGACATAAAAGATAACAATATTATACCTGTAGACATCGAGTCAGAAATGAAAAAGTCTTTTATAGACTATGCAATGAGTGTCATAGTAGATCGTGCTCTTCCGGATGTTAGGGACGGATTAAAACCTGTACATAGAAGGATTTTGTATGCAATGTACGGACTTGGTTTTACTCCGGATAAAGCTCACAGAAAATGTGCTACGACAGTTGGGGAAGTTTTGGGTAAATTTCATCCCCATGGAGATGCGGCGGTTTATGAGAGCATGGTACGTATGGCACAGAACTTTTCTTTAAGGTATATGCTTGTTGACGGTCATGGAAATTTCGGTTCTATTGACGGTGATCCTCCTGCTGCGATGAGGTATACTGAAGCAAAGCTATCGAAAATTTCCATGGAAATGCTTCGTGAAATAAACAAAGATACGGTAGATTTCAAACCAAATTTTGATGAGCACGAGATTGAACCTGTAGTTCTTCCCTCAAGATTTCCTAATCTTCTGGTAAACGGTTCTTCCGGTATTGCTGTTGGAATGGCAACAAATATACCCCCACACAATCTGGGGGAAGTTATAGACGGAATTATTAAGGTTATTGATAATCCTGAAATTACAATAGATGATTTAATTAAGATAATTAAAGGACCTGATTTTCCAACGGCCGGTATTATCGTTGGAAAGCAGGGCATTAAGAATGCATTCAAAACAGGCAGGGGAAAAATTGTAATAAGGGCTGTTACAAACATTGAGCAAATGAATCAGAATAAACAGCGTATAGTTGTTACTGAACTTCCATATCAGGTTAACAAGTCTAGATTAGTTGAAAAAATAGCTGAACTGGTCAAGGATAAGAGGATTGAAGGAATCTCAGACCTGAGGGATGAATCCGGCAGGGATGGAATGAGAATAGTAATAGAATTAAAAAGAGATGCCAATGCAAATGTAGTATTGAATCAGCTTTATAAAAATACACAGATGCAGGATAACTTCAGTGCAAATATGCTGGCTCTTGTTCAAACAGAGGACAAGAAGTTTGAGCCTAGATTGATAAACTTAAGACAGGCAATTGATTACTATGTAGACCACCAGAAAGAAGTAATCGTCAGAAGGACTAAATATGAACTTGATAAGGCAGAAGCCCGTGCACATATTTTAGAAGGCTTAAAAATTGCCATAGATAACCTTGATGAAGTTATCAAAATAATCAGGACTTCTAAAAATGAAAGCGCAGCTAAAGAAAATTTGACTAATAGGTTTGCATTCAGTGACAAGCAGGCTCAAGCCATTGTTGATATGAGACTTGGAAGACTGACAGCTTTAGAGAGAGAGAAACTTGAAAATGAATACAGGGAGATAATGGAGAAAATAAAATACTACAAGGATGTACTTGCAAATGAATTTATGGTTTTAAATATAATTAAAGATGAGTTAACAGAAATAAAAGGCAAATATGCAGATGAGAGAAGAACTCAAATTATAGCTGACGAGGGAGAAATTGATATTGAAGACCTGATTCAGGAAGAAAAAAGTGTTATAACCCTTACTCATTTTGGCTATGTTAAGAGACTTCCTGCAGATACTTATAAGAGTCAGAGAAGAGGAGGAAAAGGAATAATCGGACTAAGTACAAGAGAAGAAGACTTTGTTGAAAACTTATTTGTTACATCCACTCACGATTATATTCTTTTCTTTACAAACAAAGGTAGGGTTTATAGACTTAAGGCATACGAAATACCTGAATCGGGACGACAGGCAAAGGGAACCGCTATTGTTAACCTGCTTCAGCTAGATGCGGATGAAAAGGTTACAGCAGTAATACCAGTTGATGAATATAAAGAAGGATTATACCTTCTTCTGGCTACCAAAAATGGCGTGGTTAAGAAGACTGATTTGATGGAGTATGATAATATTAGAAAAGGTGGACTTGCTGCAGTTGCCTTAAGAGAAAATGATGAACTGATAGACGTAAGGTTAACAGATGGAACCAAGGATATACTTCTGGTAACAAGGAATGGTATGTCCATAAGATTTAACGAGGAAGATGCCCGTCCGTTAGGCAGAGTGTCACAGGGTGTGAGAGGTATTAAACTTGAGAAAGACGATGAAGTCATAGGTATGGCAGCATTTATTGAAGATACAAATCTTCTTGTCGTAACTGAAAATGGCTTTGGAAAAAGAACCGAACTCGATGAATACAAGGTGCAGGCACGAGGTGGGAAAGGTATTCTGACATACAGGGTTACAGCAAAGACAGGTAAGATCGCGGGTATGAAACTCGTTAATGACAAGGATGACATAATGCTGATAAGCTCTGACGGAACAATTATAAGAATAAATGTAAAAGATATAAGTATTCTAGGAAGGGCTACACAAGGTGTTACCTTAATGAGAATGGATGAGGGAGTACACCTTGTAAGTGTTGCAAGAATAGTAAATGAAGATGACGACACAGGAGATAACGGTGATAATGTAGATAATACAGATGTTGCAGATAATACAGATAATACAGAAGCAGAAGTAAACAATTCGGATGAGAGTAAATAACTAAAGTATAATTTAAAAGATTCAAAACTGTATATTTGACTGATATTTTTTAGAATACTACATTATAATATTCTTTTAATATCAGTCATTTATTTTATATTTAGTGTAACAAAGTATATTATTATTTAATAGAATGGTAACCGATACTAAATAAAATTCATTTAGGTGTTCATATGATTTTATTAGAATCAGAT
>JAAZCB010001317.1 GCA_012513545.1 Clostridiaceae bacterium | reverse complement strand
GTATTAGGCTTATAAGAATTGATAAACCCAGTGGAGACACGGAAAAGTATATAGCTGAAATTGAGTGTAATGAGAAAAAAATAAGTAAAGATATTCATCTTGAAATGAATTATCAAGATGAGTCTGGGAAAAGTTATGATTTGAAACCAAAAGAGTTATCTTTTGCTTATTCTGATGGTAAGTATGCCTATTTTATCTTTGTTCGCCCGCTTGATGGGGAAAATAAATTTATATCAGTGAAATACAATTTAGCTAATGATGAAAAGTCGCTGAATATCGTTGCATCCGGTAGTCAGCTTACTCCCTCAGCTCTTTTCCTACAGAATTCAGTTGAAAACATCGGTGGAAAATTCTATAGTCACACCGATGGCGGTCTGGGCTTTTTTGATATCAATCAGAATAAATTTGAATTTCTAAAAGATTTGAGCTACAATTGCTGGAACTTTATGCCAAGCACTGTTGATGAGGAGATCTATGTTAGATCCTTAAACGTAATCGGAGTTTATAATGACATATTGATAGTATCCGTGCCTGTAAATACAGGTAAAACTAACGAAGCTTTGTATTGTGCCGTAAAAGATGAACAGATTATTGCTGCTATTTATAGACATGATCATATTATGCAATTGATGGATGAAAACAAGAATGTTAAATCGGAAATAAATCTAAAAGAGCCGTTGGCGTTCCCATGCAAAAACGCTATGAATTGGTAGAGAAGCAAAGAACTGCAGACAGGGACAAGATAACTCAAGGGTTTCAATACATGCCTGCTTCTAGGTTAACCTCCTGTTTGCCTGAGGGGCTACACTACATAAACTGGCTACTTAGGGCATAAAATCTCTTTGCATTATACCCTGATATACAACAACAACATAAACAGTATTCCCGTAATAAAATGCATTCGAGAAGAACCGAATGTGAGAATTCCAATTTTCCGCAGAATATAGATTATCAAAAATGCAATTAGCTGAAATCTCTCTTCATTTATGAAATACATAAAGAAAAAATAATGTTCCGATAATTATAGCTGCAGTAGCAATCCTGACAAGACAACCTCCTCTTGTTAACTCTCCAGGTTCCCCTATCATTGAACGGTTTATTGAATCTGCAAAATTAATCATGGAATGTAATAGATAAGGAAAAAATTTTCATATTTAGGTAGTATTATGTAATGTGACAATTTGATAGGAGGTGGTGCCTATGAGAGCAGCGATCTTGATTCTATAATGCTAAAGGATGGTAAGTAGTATCTCGGAAAGTCAAATCTAAATGGGAAAAAGGTGTTCCAAATATACCCGGGGCGGAATTGCTTGCTATGATGTCTTGAAAATTTCCTGGAATATACCCTTATATAGTAATATATTTAAAAATGCCGATACGTGTACCGCCTAATATATCATAGGGGCATACCTTATTTTTGAAAAAATGGTGATATAAAATGGAAAAAATATTTATTAGAAATATGGCAATATTTTTATTGCTTTTGCTTTTATCAGTTCCATACAATTATTTTGTTAACTATTACGCGAAGTTAATAAGCACACTGCAATATGTTCCGGTAATTATTTTTGCTTTTTTGTGCGGTGCAGCCTTAATTTTTATGGATTTATCCGATAAAAAAACCAACTTTGTTTTCGCTCTGCTTTTCTTACTGATTAGTACGCTCGAATTAGGGGGTTTTCTGGATATCTTTCACTATGGCCCCACTGGATACTTTTATATTTTACTATTTGGCGCCTTATTAACCTCAATAATTAAAAAGCCTAAATAATAATCAAAAGGAGAGAGAAAAACCTGCACCTTTTATTGTCCCTGAAACAGTAAAAGGCCATAGCGGGCCATATTCAAATAAAGCCAGTGGGGATGCTTCCTAATGGTCCACTGGCACTTGAATTTAACTTTAAGTCCTTCTGCCCCATCGGGCAATCCGTGGGTCATTCGTGGGACAGTTTATGATGACTAAAACTAAATAATCTCCAGCTAAAGTTGGACTAAAATCAGAAAGAGGTAATACGCCAATGGATAGATACTATAAATATACTAAGTTACTTGGTTTATTAGTCATACTTCTTTTGTTGATCGCAGGCTGTATTAACCGTGATCCCATTCAGCCGACAGACCAGGATGCCGCAGAAAAAATTATCGGTCTTGAAATCCGAATGCCGGTTACACATAATAATGGCGCCTTAACGCATCCTGAAGATATTGAGTTTCTCGAAGAGGAGTTATTGGTGTTAGGCGCTACCCAAATTACAGTTATCTTGGAAAAGGATGGGAAATCAACAGTCATTACTCCCGCTGAATTAGACGCTATGCTTAAAGCGGGAGATGACACAGGCATGGTTAAGATTTATGCCGAAGGTGACTATGATGTTTTAAGCGAAGGTGTTGATGCCGATTTAAAAAGACAGAAAGCTGACGG
>JAAZCB010001316.1 GCA_012513545.1 Clostridiaceae bacterium | reverse complement strand
AATGTCTAAGAATTGCTTTTAATATCAAAATTGCGTTTTCAAAATTTGTCTGTTGCTGGTCAATAAACTGTATTTCTTTTAAGCCATGAAATAGATTATTTCGAAAGCGATACACAATAATTGATAGTGCTAACACAATGCTTGATATTTCATTATTATTTCCTAATAATACTTCTTCCACCAATTCTCTTCTATCATTATTTCTAAAATTCAAATGTTCAAATCGACCATTTGTAGCACCATCTGTAACATATCTATCTTTAAAGTATTCTAAACAACCTGCAAATTCATCAACCTCAAATTGAATAGGGTGAAGTCGTTCCGTTAATCGTGCAACAGAGCAATTATTATGACAAACGTCATTCTCAAAAACGTTCCAGATTAAAGAAAAATTTTTAATGCTTAATAAATCATTTTCTGTAAAATCTGTTCCAAATCTATTATTTATCCATTCTCTCATTTTGTTTTTTCAGGTTATGGTTAACGATTGTATAACCGCCATGATGGTGTTCTTTTTGACTTGTGGATTCTGACCATTCTTATCAGTTCAATCAAATAGCAATTTACTACTTTTTTTCATGTTACTTGCTAACTCATTCATTTATACAAAATAAAGCATTGCTTCAAATAGTGCGGTGAATTTGAGATTGTCTCTGTTTAGAGTTTATTTTTACTTATTACTTTATCACTATTCAAACGATTATTATGAGTTTTACTCATCAATTTCTTACTTTTATACGAATTACAACAATTTAGATACCCTTGAAATGGAACGTTTAATTAGCGATAACAAAACCTACAAGTATTACGAGTACACCAATGAAGCGGAATTCGAAAAAACAATAGTTGACCACTCAAAGCAAATATTTGGAAAGAATACCGTCTATATCGACATTAAGAAGAAAATTGGTGATAATATCGTCACAATACCTGATGGATACCTGATTGATTTTTCCTTTGCTGAAAAGCCACGATTATACATTATCGAGAATGAAATTTCTACTCATGACCCGTACAGACATATTGGTTCACAGTTACTAAGATTTGGTATCAGTTACAAAGCCAGTGGCAGGAACATAAAGAAGTTCATTTTGGACTTTTTAATGACAAACAAGGATTATTATGATTTTGTCGAGAAACGCTCTAAAACGGCAGGATATCGCAATATAGACGCATTTTTGGATGCTATTGTCTTTGACATTCCTGTTGCCGCAATTGTCATCATTGATAAATCATCAACCGAACTTGAGAATGTATTGAGCCAACTCACAATGGATACCGATATTATTGAATTCCAAACCTTTGTTGGCAATGATGAGCATATCCATAAGTTCATTCCTTTTAATGAAGAAATTCGTGATATTGAAGAGGGTGACAAGAGAGATGTAAAGGTTGAGGAACTTGACACGATTGTTGTTCCTGCTCAGGCAGAAGGATTTCAAGCAGAGTTTATTGAAAATAATCGTTGGTTTTCAATAAGGATTTCATCATCAATGCTTAACCGCATCAAATACATCGCTGCCTATCAAGTTGCACCAATATCTGCTATAACTCATCTGGCTGAGGTTTCAAAAATCGAAAAGTATAAAGACACCAATAAGTATATCGTTTATTTTAAAGAACCTGCCAAAGAAATTAATCCTGTTAAACTTGACACAAAGAAAAAAGGCACTGCTCCGCAAGCACCGAGGTACACAACTGTAAGCGGGAACTTACAATGTACAAAAACTGGCAAATAAGGATGTACGAGAAATAGCAATTAAGGATGTCCATTTCTT
>JAAZCB010001315.1 GCA_012513545.1 Clostridiaceae bacterium | reverse complement strand
TTATAAAAAGGTCATCAATAACTTGATGATGTATTGGCTTTTTGGGTGCTTCTTTGTTACTTACCTTTCTGTTTTGATATCCATTTGCAAGAGACCTCAAATATTGTGATTTAGTAAAACAATTTTCTGCTACTACCCAAATATTAGTGTCAAATGGAATAAACTCTCTGATTTTTTCAATAAAATATGCAAGTAATACTGGCTGTGATATCCAATCCAGTTTGCGATTGATACTTTCTATTGGCTGACCTGTAAAGATTGCTTCAAAGTCTTTATAATCAACTTCTTCAATGAAATTACCATTCATCCGATTATGGAGCATTGGCAATTTTTTCACTAATCTATCATCACCTTGATATGTGGTTGAGGTTTTCTTATGCCTTGGGCTTGCTCCTTGTTTTATAGCTAATGAATTAGTTTGCTTTTGAAAATTTAGTTCATTACTGATGATATCAATATAAAAATCATCAAAAGGTCTTTCCTTTGAAATATCATTTATTCCATAGGTATTTAGTATTGATAACCTCTTCAATTTGATACTATCCCAAAAAGTGTGTAAAGTGAGATTTTTCTAAATTTAAGGTTGCGAAACTTAAAAATTTAGAAGATGAAAAACCTACACTTTACACAAGAGCAAGTTACAAAGATTTTGGAAGAAATCGCCATCAAAGAGAATGGTTTACAGGAATTGCAGAAGCTCAGCCTGGAAGCAATGATGCGAGCTGAACGAGAAGAACATAACGCCTCAAATGGCGATATGAGTAATGGCTATAGGCCCCGAAGGACATTTGGTCGGGGTAAAATTTTGGAGCTTAGAGTGCCACGAAGCCGGAACGGCCAATTTTACCCGATACTGTTAAGCCTTTTGCGTGATCAGGAAGAAGAATGCCGCAAGCTTGCCTTTAATTTATACGGTGCTGGATTAACCACAGAGCAAGTAGGCCAAATATTTGGCGATATCTACGGAAAAGAATACAGCACAAGTCAGATAAGCCGCATGTTCGACTATGCCCGCAATGATGTACAGACATGGTTGCAACGCCCTTTGGAGCCGTATTATCCCATAATAATGATAGATGCTACCTTTATCTATACCCGACGAATTGACCATGTTAGCAAAGAAGGATATTACACGATTTTGGGAGTCAGGGCTGATCGAACCCGTGAGGTACTTGCAGTAATTAATTTCCCGACAGAAAGTGCCATTGCCTGGGAGGTCGTGCTACAGTCACTGAAAGAAAGAGGATTAAAAGAGATTGGGTTAATTGTATGTGACAGCCTGACTGCTATTGAGGATTCCATATGGAGACAGTTCCCAAAAACTGAAATTCAGCTTTGTGCAATTCATCTGCAACGCAATGTAAACAAACACATTAAGCCTAAAGATAAGGCGTTGGTTGCAGAAGACTTAAAAGAAGTACTGAGAACTGGTGATCGTAATGATACCGTTGAGAAAGGATATCAACGATGGCTGGAATTCTGCAGCAAATGGGGCAAATACTACCCATCAATTAAGAGAATGGGAGAGAATGAACGGTATAAACTTAATTTCACTTATCTGGGGTATGATTACCGAACCCATAATATGCTCTATTCAACAAACTGGATAGAACGTCTTAACAGAGACTATAAACGAACAACCAGAATGAGAGGGGCGTTACCGGGGCCAGAAGCCACTATACTTTTGTTGGGGTATGTTGCTATGACCAGATCATCCTATCAAAGGAAGATCCCTAAAATTGATTATGAACAAAATAAATTCCATTGGGAAGAATGAATGGCAGCTCCACTACGGCTACGCCTTCGTTCCGCTGCCATTCATTCTCAATTGAAACAAAAAAAATGAATACCTTTGAATTTGGAAGAAGAACTCATTACACACAAAAAGGGATACTACCTTCAATTCATTGACATATTCTGTCAATAAATATATGTTTCCCTCCTTATTTTCTCTTGCAAATTTGGATATATCTTTTGAATAAGAAACAAGCGTTTTTTTAATAAATTCAATGTGTTCATTAACATTATAGTGCAAATCAGAGTAATTATTAATCCCTTTTACAGGAAAGTGTTCAGTGGAATAATATTCCTTTTCAGTGAACATAAAATTTATGTGTTCTAAATATTGCACTTTTGCCTTATCAGAAATTGGAAGGTATAAGATATTTTTATAGATTATATCATATATTTTCTGCTTTATGATTCCAAATGATTCAAAAATTTTATCAATATCAATATTTATTATCTCATCAATCTTGAGAGAATCAGAT
>JAAZCB010001314.1 GCA_012513545.1 Clostridiaceae bacterium | reverse complement strand
TGCAACAAAAAAATTTATTGTGAATATGGTAATAAAATCCTTAGTCCATAAACTTTCTTTTTTCATGTTATTATCCTGTCAGCAGTTTGATATATTTCCAATTCCAAATTCCATGCATTACCAATCGATTAAGCAATAAATATTCAAATAGCAATTATTATGCTAAATAATCGTTTACCTTTGTCGAAAACTTATGAATGTTATTATAAATTTAAAGAGGACAGCTTGCTTTATCAACTAACTGCCCCATCTATTTATTTTATACGAATTCATAAAACATCTATTAGATCTAAAATTTATCTGTCTTTCTCTTCCCATGTGTTTCCGCAATTAAAACAGGAAATGGTGAGTGGTAAGCCATCAAAAAAATTATGCATAGTGCGAGCATCTATATAAAGTTGATTAGATCCACAAGCAGAACAACTTATTTCCGAAAGATAAAATTCAATCTTTTGTTTCCTCATTCTATTGATGTATATCTTGAATGTCACCAGTATAATAACTGCTATCACTATTAATAGTATATTAATTAAATCCATTTTTCTCCTCCGTTTGTCTTATTTCAAAAATATAAATTGAATATTGCTCCGGTGCTTAAATGGTATTTAAAGATCTAATAGAGGGGAACTTATAATGCTGATTTTTAATAAAGCTAATCTTTGTTTTGTGATTTAAATACGGGTTCCCATTTATCTCCGCAATGTAAACAGGTAATAATTATTTGGTCACTGCCACGCAGTCCGGTCTTCCAATGCCACCCTCTAGTACTTGATACGAGTTGCGTTGAATTACAGGTAGGACACTTGAACTCATTTTCTGTTTGTTCTTTTATATTTATAAGAAACGCTTTTGCATCAACATTCTGTTTGCCTCGTAAAACAAAATAAACTGCACATATTATTAAAACTATGATTATATAAATATAAGGTTGTTCCATTAAATTATTCCTCCTTATATGTTAGGCTTATCCCGTAGTCCTTTTATATATTCTGCTTTCAATAATACTCTTGACCCTTCATTCCGCCGAAAAATAGTTTGTAATTATATAATTATGAGTATACCCATATTATATGCAAAAACCATGCCAAACCTTGATTACCATAGCTTCAACTTTGATTTGGCAATTAGAGTTTTGGCATTATAAAACTAAAAATTATTTATATAGCTTTGTGATATTTAACCGCAAAGTTTTAAATAATCAAATAAGTCTTGCAGTGTGGAAACCCTCATGAACCGCATCATATACTTTTCTTGGGGCAAAAGCATCACCAATCACACTTAGATCTTCGATTTTATCCTCGAGTGCTTGCATAAGCGCATTATCGTTTATATATCCGACAGCAATAACTACCGTATCGCAATTGACCCACTTGGTTTTATTTTCTTTATTATACTCAATATGGTTGGGATTGATTGATGTAACTCTTGCCTCACATATGGTTTCAATGTTATTATCAGCAATCATTTTCCGAAGCTTCAAGTCGTTATTACGATTATGTTGAACATTAGCAAGAATATCACCGAGCTTCTCTATTATAGTTACTTTCTCTGCTTTCTCCATGATATGCAGGGCTGTCTCACATCCGACAAGACCACCACCGATGACTACTACATTTTTACCTGTTTTTTCATTTCCCAATAGCACGGAGATAGCATTTTTTACGTTTTGCCCATCAATTCCCTCGATAGGCGGCATGAGAGGTTTTGCCCCTGTAGCAAGAATTACTTTATCGAAATTGCCCCTGAGTATTTCTTTTTCATTCGCTTCTTTATTCAGCTTTACCGTTACATTCGAGTGGTAGGTTTTATTGCTTAAATATTCAACGTATCGAAGGATATCCTGTTTAAAACTGGGGGCACCGGCGGCAAGTAATGTTCCGCCTAACCTGGAATCCTTCTCCCATAATTCAACATCAAAGCCTCTCTGGGCAGCAGTAATGGCAGCCTGCATGCCTCCCGGTCCACCGCCGACGACTAGAATAGATTTTTTTTCATTTGCCGGCAGCACAGGATAATCATCCTCACGCATGCACTGTGGATTGACAGCACAACTTTGCATTTTACCTAAATGGCTATGATAAAGGCACTCATTACAACCTATACAAGGCACTATATCATAGTTTTTTCCTGTTTTAACCTTATTAACCCAATGGGGATCGGTCAGCATTTGATGCCCCATAGCAACAAAGTCAGTTTTCCCTTCTTCGAGCGCTCTTTCAGCAATCTCTGGTTTATCCAGTTTGCCTTGAGCAATAACGGGAATGTTGACTGCTTGTTTAACAGCTGCCGCAATCTCGAGTTGATGCGCGTCGGGTTCATATACAGTAGAAATCATATCGTACCAGACTTCATAGCAGCCTTTATCCACATGCAATGCATGCACGCCTGCCGCTTCAAACATTTTTGCCATTTCAACTCCTTCAGGCAAATCAGTTCCCCCTGGTATACCGTGATAAGGAGTAAATTTTACGATTAGAGGATAGTCTTTGCCACAGGTTTTCTGGATTTCGGCTATACATTCGAGTGTGAATTTCATGCGTCCATTCAAATCTCCGCCATAATCGTCAGTGCGCTTGTTCCACAAGGAGCACTGGAACTGATCAAGCAAATATCCACCATAAGCATGTAATTCCACAGCGTCAGCTTCTGCTCTTTTAGCAAGCGCAGCAGAAATTCCCACTGACCTGACCAAAAGCTTTATGTCTTTAATCTCATATGGTTTGCATAATAAATCAGGAAACGAATAACATGGAATTGCGCTTGCTGAGTAGGAAGGTGTATATGGATCAACATATCCCAATCTTCCTATACCGGGACCTATTTGTACACATAACTTGGCTCCATATTGCTTAACCTTTTCTGTCAGAAGACTGAGTCCTGTTACGTGATGATATTCATACAACAGATGATTGGTTCGCTTTTCATACTTATCTTGTGTCCCAAAACGTCCCGTGA
>JAAZCB010001313.1 GCA_012513545.1 Clostridiaceae bacterium | reverse complement strand
CGGAATTCAATTTGACCAAATTAAGAAATGCTTGCTCAACGCCCCAACTATTTGATGTAATTTCAAAGCCCATGGCATTGGCATAATTAATTGCCTCAATCGCAGCTGAATAAAATGCCAGATCATTATTAAGAGCTTTCTTACTGACCTTAAGCGCTGCTACTTTTGTGTTCCAGGATACTCCGGTAACTCCTCTTGTGTTATTGCCTGCCGCAGCAATTATTCCTGCACAGTGCGTGCCGTGTCCGCCAGTATCCATAGGATCAGAATCAATTATGAATTTAGTTGATTCCCCAAAATCATATCCATGAACATCATCAACATAGCCATTTCCATCGTTATCAACACCATCTGTTGCTTTATTGACACCATCTTTTGTAAATCCGGTTTCTCCGGGGTTTGTCCAGATATTGTCTTTCAAGTCCGGATGATTGTAGTCAATGCCCGTATCGATAACACCCACAACAATTTCTTTACTGCCCTTGCATTTCTCCCAAGCTTCAGGTGCACCGATCAAATCCATTCCATATTGAGCACTGTAGTATTCATCATTTGGTATAGTACTGTTAAACTCAAGTATTAAATCGGGTATTGCGTATTCAACATTAGGTTCTTTATTCAGCTTGTTTATAACCTTGATCAATTCTTCTTTACTGCTGTCTTGCAAGTCTAAGAGAAAAGTCTCTTTCTTCTTTTCGTCCTCAATACCATTGCTGTTCTCGCGTGGCTTTTTTGCTTTTTTGAGATTCTCGAAGGATTTAATTTTCAATCCCTTTAATTCTTCACTTGCAGCAGAAGCTTTATATCCTTCCTTAAAAACAACAATTACCTTACCGGCTGCATAGCCAGCAGAGTTAATACTGCTGATATCGATTGATAAATCGCCTTCCTTTTGTGTAGCATAAGCAAAGTGACTTCCTGCAGAAACAGCAGTTATCAAGGTTGTAACAGCTAAAAATTTAGCAATATTCTTTCTGAAAACCATAATTAAAGTCCCCCTTCTATATATGATTTTTAATTATAGCAAAGCCAAAAAAATAAATGATGAAAGAAAAGTGAATTAATGATGAAAAAGCTGTGAAAGTTATAGTCTTTAAGCATAAATAAAAATCCCCTTTCCGGTATCAGATCTTTCCATCTCAAACCAGTAAGGAGATCGTTTAATTCCAATCACAATCAGTCACTATTCCATTCGTAGAGAATAACCCTGTCACCTTTTCTATAACTTTCCTCTTCCTGAGCCTTTGTCTAAAGCAAAAACGAACTCCTACCAATCGTTTCAGCAATGAAACACGAGAACCGTCCCCATGTTTCTTTTAATGAAACGCACGAACCGTCCCTTTGTTTCTCTGAAGCTTGTAGAGAATATTCAAAATTGACTTTGAAGTTATTTCAGCCATTTTATACACCATGCCGAGGCTGGTAGTCTGGAGTAAAATATTGGATAACCCCCCTATACCTGCTATCGAAACAATGCCTGTCAAAGAAATGTCTCCTACAGGAGGAAGGTCTTTTCCTACTCCGCTGCCTGGTTTTATTGGCTTGTCGGATAGCCCGATGTGCCCAACATGGCTGAAATCTCCTATTGATGCATCGACAGCAATAATAAGAGTATTGTTAGTATCAATTTTGCTTACCGTTTCAACAATATTCAATGCATGGACAGGTTCATGGATTGTTCCATACACATCATAATCAAATATACTGTATTTTGACAACATATGCCCGACTAACGGGCCAAAACTGTCTCCTGTTGAACGGTCAGAACCAATGGCAACAACAGCTATCTTCTGGTAAATTTTATTTGTGCTTGAGACGAGTCTGAACAGTTCCCGGTTTAGTTCGAATTGACATAACTTATCTTTCGTATTAATAAAAACACCGTTACTTACTGACATTATCTTACTTTACTCCCATACAAAACAACAATTTTACGCCTGGCAGGAACATTAGTATCCTGCTTGCCATAATATAATTTATTTATTATCTGCCTATATTATATAACATTTTTAGAATAAGAACAGTACCAAAATTCTTATTTTCCTTCAGCCGGAAAACTGGAAATTATTTCTAGGATATACCTTTTGATATACGCCATATCAATTGAATTGACTTTGCCGTTGCCATCCACGTCTGCCGCCAGCAGACAGTCTCCCGAAAGTGTATATCCGGAGGTCTCAAGTATGTACCTTTTAATATATGCATAGTCAACTGAATTTACTTTATTGTCCCCATTAACATCCCCATATTTTATACCGGACTTCGTTATTATACCAAATGGCTGCGTACAGCTAATCCCTGCAGAGCCCTTTATTTGTGCACGGATATAATTATTGACTTCAGCTTCAAAGTCGTTAAGGTCTATAGTGCTTCCGGTAGCAATTACTCTTCTATCTGCAACCCATTCAATCGCATCGCAGTTCTCTGCTTCTATGGATATTGAGTTTTCGTCCTGATTTACCGAAATATTTCTTATGACAGGGTAATTAATATTATCAAAATCAATATCGGCAATACGCTGAGCTGATAATGCTACTGCATAAAACGTTCCGTTTTCCATGGCATAGCGCACATTTTCTTCAGTATTTTGAGGCATAAGCATGATGTTAAAATTAAATCCCAACTCACCGGCATGATGGGCGTCATCGCTTGAAAATGCCCATACCGGACGATCAGGCATTGTTTTCATTAGTACCATGTCCCAGTACAGTCTGAAATTCTCCCTGTTACCGTACCTCCTGTTGAAAATTTCCATACCCATGCAGGACGGATACTTTAAATACAGGTCAGTATAACCATTAACAAGCTCCTCAACTT
>JAAZCB010001312.1 GCA_012513545.1 Clostridiaceae bacterium | reverse complement strand
TCTTGTAGGTTATATAGGCATACGCA
The DNA here is from genome assembly GCA_012513545.1 of Clostridiaceae bacterium. The sequence goes on along the minus strand of JAAZCB010001312.1, from coordinate 5,986 downwards.
AGCCTGTTTGAGCGCCCTACCCTTCCCCTTAGCTGATAAAGCTGGGCAAGTCCCATTTTATCTGCATCCTCAACGATTATAGTATTGACATTCGGCATATCAAGTCCCGATTCAATAATAGTAGTACAAACCAATACATCAAACTCTCCATTTATAAACCGGAACATAATATTTTCAAGTTCGTTTTCGCTCATCTGTCCATGAGCCACACCAACCCTTGCATCAGGTACCATGGTTGCTATTTCCTGAGCCTTTATATTAATTGTCCTGACCCTGTTATACAGATAAAACACCTGCCCGTTCCGGCTAAGCTCCCTCAATACTGCATCCCTTATAACGTCGTGATTATGCTCCATTACGTAAGTCTGTACAGGATACCTTTCTTCCGGGGGTTCTTCGATTGTGCTTATATCCCTTATTCCGGTCAGCGACATGTGAAGTGTTCTGGGAATTGGCGTTGCAGTCAGGGTAAGTACATCTACATTTGTCCTCATGTTCTTTATTTTTTCCTTGTGCAGTACTCCAAAACGCTGTTCTTCATCAACAATAAGAAGGCCCAGGTCCTTGAATTCAATATCTTTCTGCAGCAGCCTGTGTGTACCTATAAGAACATCAATCATTCCTGCTTTTACATCCTTCAGAATCTTCTTTTGTTCAGCCTGCGTCCTGAAACGGCTGATAACATCTACAGTCACTGGAAAGTCCTGCATTCTTTCCTTAAAGTTATTGTACTGCTGCTGAGCAAGCACCGTTGTTGGAACAAGGTAGGCAACCTGCTTGCCGTCCATTACGGCTTTGAATATTGCACGCAGCGCAACCTCAGTTTTTCCATATCCTACATCACCGCACAACAGCCTATCCATGGGTTTGTCAGACTCCATGTCCCTTTTGATTTCTTCTATACACCTGAGCTGGTCCTCGGTTTCCTGGTAGGGGAACATTTCTTCAAACTGTTTTTGCCATACCGTATCTGGCGCAAATGAGTATCCCTCGGCCGCCGCTCTTGCAGCATAAAGTTTTATCAGTTCCTCGGCAAGTTCTCTGAGGGATTCCCTGGCTCTGGCCTTGATTTTGACCCATTCGCTCCCCCCCAGCCTGTTAACCTTTGGTGTCTTACCCTCCGAACCGATGTACTTCTGTATAAGGTCTAGCTGGTTTGTAGGAATATATAGGAAATCTCCCTCCTGGTACTGAATTTTAAGATAATCCTTCTTTATATTTTCTACCGCAAGCTGTTCAATTCCTACATACTTACCAATCCCGTGAAGCTGATGTACTACAAAATCTCCAACATTAAGGTCGGTAAAAACATTTATCTTGCGGCCTTTGCTCTTATTGGAACTTACCCTTCTCAGCTTCCTGTCCTGTCCGAACAAATCCCTTCCGCTTACTACCACAAAGCTTGTAACCGGATATTCAAAGCCTTTGTTAAGACTGCCGTGGGTAATTACCACCTGGCCCGGTTCCACCTTTCCGGTAAATTCATGTACATAGAAAGCTTCAATATCCTTTGTCCTTAGCGTCTCTGCAAGCATTTCTCCCCGGCTTCTTGTTCCCGGAAGCACAACAATTCTTGCCTTATTATTCTTCCAGAATCTGATATCCTCTACGAGTAGGTCAGGGTGCCCCTGGTATGAATTCAACATTTTTGAAGCTATACTAAATCCTCCAACAGCACCTGCATGTTCTTCTCCTGCACCTAGGGTGCTGAAAAATACTGTTTTTAGTTCAATCAGTCTATCCCATAGATATCTGAAATCAAAATAGATCTCGAAGCTGCCCGGAAGCAGATGACCCTTTTGCAGCAAACTGCTGCACATGTCCTGGTTTTCAAGCAGCATATTGTCAAGCCTTTGTTTGAACTTTCCAGGTTCATCAATAAATACAAGGATGTCTTCATCTATGTAATCCGTGATTACTGCAGGACTTCCAATTATATAAGGTATATACCTGTCCATGCCGGGGAAATAATATTCCTGCTCGAATCTTTCAATATCAGCCCCTATTTTTGACTCTAGTCCTTCAATAAAGCTTTTCGTATTTTTATCCTTTATCTTGCCTACATGCTTTTTTAAATCGTCAGATATTGATTTGATAATATTTTTGAGGTTGTCTCGAGGATACAACACTTCTCTTGCAGGCAATACCAATACTTCCTGAAGCTTATCCACCGACCTCTGGGAAAGTATGTCAAAGCTCCTTATTGAATCCACTTCGTCATCAAAAAGCTCTATCCTTACAGCTGTTTCACTATTCACAGGGTAAATATCAATAATTCCTCCCCTGATTGAAAACTGTCCCTTACCCTCAACGGCAGGCATTCTCTCATAACCTGTTGAAACAAGCTTTGCTGCAAAATCCGCAAGGTCCATTATGTCTCCAACAGACATCTTTATTATGCTGTCTTTAAAATACTCCCTGTCAATAAGCTTTTGGCACAAGGCTTCGGTATCTGTAACAATAAATCTGTAATCTCCGGATATAATTCTGTATAACGTGTTTATTCTGTCGTAAATGGAATCATAGCTTTTTGCTTCAATATCGTGAAGCATTATCTCCTTCGATGAAAAGAATATTACCTCTGTTCCCCAAAAAAACGTAAAGTCTTCAAACATTTTTCTGGCCTGAAGCTCATTATGGGAAATAAACAATCCCTTTTTAGCCGAATGCACACAAAGTGCACTGGCAATATGCGCCTTCTGAGATTCGGAGGGGCCTTTAACCGTTACCGGAAGCATGCCTTTCCCAATACAACCGAGTACATCCGCATATTCCTTTATTTCAAATAAAGGATCTAACAAATATTGTTTTTCATTTAAAATATCCATGTAGTACCAACCCGTTATAAATTAGTATTCAACTTTTATCTGTTATACCTGTTCATTGCCTGATCTATTCCCGATCTCAATATTTCTTCGACTGCGTCAGCAGCTTTCCCTATTATTTCCTCAATTTTTTTTCTGTCATCGCCTGAAAATCTGCTCAAAACAAAGTTTGAGAGCTCCCATCCTTCAGGGGGCTTGTCAATACCTATTCTTATCCTCGGGAACTCATCCGACTGAAGCTGGTAAATGACTGATCTCATTCCGTTATGAGTGCCAGAACTTCCTTTCGGTCTTATTTTAAGCTTTCCAAGCGGCAGATCTATGTCATCATATATTACTAAAATATTTTCGACGGAAACCTTGTACCAATCTACTATATCCCGGACACTTTCACCGCTTAGGTTCATAAATGTCTGCGGCTTGACCAGCATAACCCTTCGACCTCCTATGGAGCCTTCACCAGATAAAGCTTTATGCTTGAGTTTGTTAACTGTTATACCATGCTTTCTGCCTAGAAGTTCTATCGTATCAAATCCAACGTTGTGTCTTGTACATTCATACTTCTGCCCAGGATTTCCCAACCCGACAACTATATATAAATCTTCCAAATCAAACACCTCTCACCTGCTATATTAATAGAAATAACATCAATTTCTATATGAATTAATAGATAAATTGCCTCCCTAAAAGACTTTAAGGAGGCATTTTGATTTTTGTTCCCTTATATAATTATTCCACCCTAATCCTGCTGTGTAAATAAAGTGCTTATCGATATATCTCCGTATATTCTTTCAATTGCTTCTGCAAATACACTGGCAACCGAAAGTGAAGTTATTTTCTTAATCCTTTTTTCCTCTGAAAGAGGAATAGTGTTCAACGTAACAAGTTCTTTCATTTCTGACTTGTCAATTCTTTCAATGGCAGGCCCTGACAAAACACCATGGGTACAGCATGCATATACTTCCTTTGCACCAATCTCGGACAAAGCATTTGCAGCATTAACAATTGTACCTCCCGTATCGATAATGTCATCTAAAAGTATTACTCTTTTATTGTTTACATCGCCAATTATGTTCATTATCTCGGACACATTTGCCTTCGGCCTTCTTTTGTCGATAATTGCCAGAGGAATATCAAGTTTCTCCGCAAACTTCCTTGACCTCGATACACTTCCTACATCAGGAGATACAACTACTACATCGCTTGTATCGTTGAACTTTTCCTTAAAGTAGTTAGCAAGTATTGAAACTCCCAAAAGGTGGTCAACGGGTATGTCAAAAAATCCCTGAAGCTGAGGAGCATGCAAATCCATGGTTAACACCCTGTCAGCTCCTGCTGTGGTTAGCAGGTTTGCAACAAGCTTTGCTGAAATCGGGTCTCTGGCCCTTGCCTTCCTATCCTGTCTTGCATAACCGAAATATGGCATAACAGCAGTTATTCTTCCGGCTGAAGCTCTTTTTAAAGCATCAATAATAATTAATAGCTCCATCATGTTGTCATTAACAGGCGAACATGTTGATTGAATAATAAACACGTCCGACCCCCTGACTACTTCGTTTATATTGATTGCACACTCGCCGTCACTAAACTTCCTCACATTGGCAAGCCCAATTGGTAAACCTATTTTCTCTGCAATCTCTTCTGCAAGTTCTCTGTTAGAGTTGCCTGCAAAAATTTTAATGTCCTTTCCATGCAAATTCATCTTACGTTCCCCTTCTTAAAAATTAAATTTTATATATAAACTTTTAAAAAAGTTGTTTTTAAGCCTATTTGCCTATACATTACTGCCAGGTCCCAAACACGCAAACGGGCCAACCTTTGAGCCCTTACTGATTGAACTTCCGGTAACAACTGAATTTTCAACTTCAACCATGTCCGCCAATCTGCTGTCTGTAATACGGCTGCCCGGGCCAATAACACAGTCTTCACCTATAGTGGTAATACCTTCAATTATGGTGGAGGGATATATAATCGTATCCATTCCTATTTGTACATCCTGGTCAATGTATGTTGTGGCAGGGTCTATTAGAGTTACACCGCTACGCATCAGCCTGTCCAGAATCCTTTCTCTTATTATTCGGGTTGCCTGAGACAGCTGCACCCTGTCGTTTATCCCAAGTATCTCATTTTCATCGCCGACCTTGACTGCTCCAACTCTCATCCCTTTTTTTATCAGTATTTCAAGAGTGTCTGTAAGATAGTATTCTCCCTGGCTGTTGTTATTATCAAGCTCCTTTAAAGCCTCTACAAGTGAAGGTATATTAAAGCAGTACATGCCGGAATTTATTTCCCTTATATTTCTTTCTTCAAGACTTGCGTCTTTATGCTCTACAATTTTTTGAACATTACCTGACCCGTCTCTTACTATTCTCCCATAACCCGAAGGATTGTCAAGGTCCGCAGTAATTACCGTAGCCGAATTACCATTTTCATTATGATGTTTTATAGTATTTTGAATTGTCTCCGAAGTGATAAGAGGAGTATCCCCACACAAAACAAGAACATTTCCATCCTTGTTTTTCAAAAACTCTTCCGCCTGCATAACAGCATGTCCTGTTCCTAACTGTTCCTTCTGAAGGGCATAAAAAACCTTGTCTTTCATATACTCTTTTACATCATCAGCCTTATGGCCTACGACGAGAACTGTATCCGCTACACCTGAACTCTTTACACACCTGTAAACCCAATCTACCAAAGGCACGCCACAAATTTCATGCAACACCTTTGCTTTTTTGGATTTCATTCTCTTTCCTTCACCCGCAGCTAGAATAACAGCCATAAAGTGCCCCATCTAATGCTTCCTCCTTTAAATCATTGTACAAATACCTTTGGAATTTGTATTAGTCTCTTTGCGGTGAAAAAGTTAATTTTTTAACCATATATATTTTCTCACTTTTCTGCTGAATTTTCAACCACTAAAAGATAAATCTCTATCAATTGTTGAAATTAATTTTTAACCAGTATTTATGCCCCATAAAGAACTTTATTTTTGTTGATTTATATGCATTTTGTATACAAGAAGAAAAATTGCACCTACCACATCTATATGTTATAATGTAGAAATTCCAGCAGGTAATTCATAAAATATCACCTGCGAAAAAAGTCAGGAAAAGGAGTTGTTGCAATTGTTGTCCAGTGTTGATATTAAAAATATTATTCCC
>JAAZCB010001311.1 GCA_012513545.1 Clostridiaceae bacterium | reverse complement strand
GGCAGGAAGGACCTTCGGATAAATCCACTGAGGATTCTGATGAGGAAGAACCACCTCCGACAGTTAAGAAGTCTGATTTAGCTATATTGGTTCCCAAAACACCTGCTGCAGCTACGTCGACGCCTACACCTACAGTTGCTGCTACGTCAACACTTACGCCCACATTAAGACCGGAAGCTGAGGCTATAGATTTTCAAGCCAATAGACTGAAAGGCCTGGGGATTACTGATGCAGATGCATTGGCTGAAGCAGAAAACACAGTCGTTAAGGTACTTAATGAAACTGGAATGTCTTCTGAAAAGTTTATAGAGATAATTACAACTCCTAAGTTAAAACGACCAGATCCTTCATCATACCTTGAAAAAAGCTATATAACTAAACACTTATCTCAGTTTAAAAATGGAGGTTCTTATGTAATGACTCGTAAGCAGTATAATGACTATGTTGTTGGAAAATCACTTTTAGGTAGAGAAGATAATTCTCTATACATTATTCCGAAGGATTATATGGATTCTATTGCGTCAAGTGCAAAGGGTGATGTATCCGTGTTTGAAAAAAGATTAGGTTTTTCAGAAGGATATTTTCAAAAAGGAGGAGGACTTGTAAGAATTGATATTAATGATCTGAATGATTTTAAATTGAGAATGTCAACTGGTAACGAAGAAGGCGCAAATGATTTTTATACCCCAGGTGGTTTTACTTCAGGAGGTTCTCCAGAGGCGGTAGTAAATAATATACCTAATACTGATGATTTTAGAACGGTTACATTTATAAACTAAGGAGGATTATAATGGAAAAGGAATTGGTGCTCAAAGCAATTAGAAATAATGAGTTAGTAGAATGTTTGGAAGGAAAAGGAGATTACAAAATAGAACTTGACAAGTGGGTAAATGCTTCTGCTCCGACAGATTGGTTAAGAGTTATTGAAAAAGGAATCTATAGGATTTACCATGATAATCCTGAAATGCAAATAGAAAAAAGGTTTGAAGATACATTGCTGAAAATGATGGATGGAGAGCCTTTTGATATCTATGTTGCCGCGGCTGTATTTTATTCCCAACTAATCATAGAATATGAAGGAGATTCACCATTTAGTATTGATAGAAATAGATTACTACAGAAAATTAGAAAAGTATTATCAGATAATGAGCAAAAGTTAAGGGGAAGTTTTGAATCAGTGGGGAAAAATTGCAGAGAAGGCCTGTGGAGCGAAATTATAAGAATAGACACAAATTGTAAGAATAATTGGAACTTATCAATATTATAGAAGAGAAATGAAGTCAATAAATATTGAATACAAAAACGGAGATAAATTGATGGAATATGTTATTATCGTTGTTTTATCTTTAATTGTTGGAACTATGGTTAATATTGCCTGCAATTATAATGAATTAAAGCAGAATAACTTATTATTGAATCTAATTAATAATTCATATAGAAACGTAAGATATATTGCTGTGATTGCTGTTACAGTGTTTTCTTATATACTGATTTATATTAAGTATGAAACAAAGTATGAGATAGTCAGTGCATATATTTTACTGATAATCCTCTTGATTTCAGCTGTTACAGATATAAAAAGCAGTTTGATATCAAACAGATTAATAATTGTCGGGCTGGTTTTGGGATTAATATTAAAAATTATAACTTTTGACTTGGATACTATTAAAAACTCGGTTATTTTCTGCCTTGCAACAGGGGGCATTCTATTTATTGTATCTTATGTATCCAAAGGTGGCTTGGGAATGGGAGATGTTAAGCTTATGGCAGTTTTTAGTCTTTTTATGGATACGACAACAACTATAACTGTTTTTCTAATGTCATTGATACTTACTGCTGTATCAGCAATAATTCTATTACTGTTGAAAAAGACAGGAATGAAGCAAAAGATTCCGTTTGCTCCGTTTCTGTTAGCCGGGTTTATTGTTTATGCAATGTTTTTATAAAAACATAAGTTTAAATTTATTTCTTTATTAAGGCTATGTAATTTTATATAATATATGATAAAAGTTCCATAAGTAGCAGATAAAAAAGGCGATATAGGGGGATGTACTCATGAAAAGTCAATCAAACAATCATAAGAAGGGTTTCATATTAGTGCTGTCAATAATTGCAGTTTTAAACCTTATTTGTATTAATGTGCATGCAATAGTTGAATTCCCGGATGTTGATAAAGCAGCATGGTATAAAGCCGATCTGAATTACGTTCTAGACGATTCAAGGCAGATTATTGCCGGGTATCCGGATGGTACATATAAACCGCAAAACACCTTGACTGCAGATCAGTTTATAACGTGTATTGTTAAAGCAAGCTACTACACAAATCTTCCTGAGAATAAGGAATATTGGGCAAAACCTTTTATAGATAAGGCCATTGAACTAGGTTATGTAAAAACCGGAGAGTTTGCTACATATAACAAACCCATTACCAGAGGAGAAATGGCAAGAATAGTTGTAAGAGCGATAAATAGCATTACCGGAGCGTATGAGTTCAGGGATGCAGAAAAGATTAAAATGCTGATTGGCGACTATGACAGTATACCAAATGAGTTAAAGGAATTTGTAGTTAAGACTTATGATATGGGTATTATAAACGGTTATCCGAATGGGACTTTTAAAGCTGGGAATATACTTACAAGAGCTGAAGCGGCTGTAGTTATAAGAAAAACAATTGACAAGAACAGCAGAACAAGTCCTAAGCTTCCTTCGGGCAATGTAGAAATTGTTGAGGGCATACAGTTTGACAGGG
>JAAZCB010001310.1 GCA_012513545.1 Clostridiaceae bacterium | reverse complement strand
TCTTCATAACTTGTTTTGTTTTTATTTGTTACACCTTTATAAATGTTAAACCCAGCCCAGTTTACAAGTCCCTGCCAAAATCTTTGTTCTGGGTTTTGGATGAGATATTTCTGGAAACTTAACAACTCTTTTGCTGATTTCATTTTGTCAGAATAAACCAGTATCTCGCTGTTTTCTATTATATCCCTGCTTAATTTTTTTATTTTATTTGATGTTTTCATTATTGTTTCTTATAGATTAGTTGATAAAGTTTCTACTCCCTTTATATCTGACTTCCAATTTAGACAATTTTCTACTATTGATATTTCCTTGTCTATTGGGCGACCACATTCACATTTAGGCATATCTTCTGTTTTAACATATCGTAAAAATACAACCTTGTCGCTAGTATGACCAACTTCTTCAACTAATTTATCCTTATATTTTAATATTCTCATATTTTATATTCTTTATAAGTTACTCCGATTACCTATAATTCAATTCTGTCTAATAAGTCATCTAATCTTCCTCTTAAATACTGAACTTTATTGTGAATTTTATTTATATCTTGGGCTAATGTGGTGTCATATTCTGGTTCAGAAACTTTATCTAAAGTTCCACTTGGAATATTTCTAGTAATACCAGTCAATCGTGCTTCGGTGGCATCTATTGATTGTGTTAAACATTCTACCGCCTTACTTAAATTACCCATAACTCTACTAACTTCTGTTTCTCTAACTGCTATATTTGCTTTATCCATATATATTTCCGCCTGTTTATTGAGTGTGCGACCTCTTAATTTTTAATGTTCTTACCCAAATCGTTGATAATTTTATAACCATTTTCTATATCAACCTTAATAAATTAGTTGTAATAACACCAAAGTATAGATCTCCTGTTGGAAACTGACCCGACATAGCCCAACCAACAGCACAAACAAAATCTATAACTAAAACTATTGCGATTATATTTATTATGTAATTAAATGTTTTCATAATTTTATTGTTTTGTGGCGACTAATCCACTTACAATTTAAGTATAGGTTATTTATTTGTGGAGGTCAATAACTCACCTGTGGATAACTTTTTCTTATATATTCGCTGGTATTCCCTGTTGTATTTTCTTAATTTCTCTCTATTTTTTTCTCTATAATCTCTATACCAATTAAGATATTCTTTTTTTGTTTTGAAGTATTTTGGGTTAGGCATAATTTTAATTTAATCTTTTATTGATAATATCTACATACTCTGGTTCTTTTTCTATGAGAATGTAGTTTCTGTTTAGGTTCTTGCAGGCTACTCCAGTTGTGCCAGAACCAGCACAGTTGTCTAAAACTAAATCACCTTCGTTGGTGTAGGTCTTAATAAGATATTCAAATAGGGCTACTGGTTTTTGGGTTGGGTGAATAACTTTACTTTCATGTTCTCTTTTGAATCTAAGTATATCTGTTGGGTATCTTGTCCCATCATCTATATAATCTCTTGCTTTAAATCCGATTGCGGAAGTTATAGAACTACCCTTACCTTTCTGAACTTTATTTTTGATTCTTTTAACATCTTCAATTTTTGTTTTTTGAGGGTTATAAATACATTGTTGTTTGTAAAAAATACTTATAGTTTCAGTAGTTTTACCAAATCTTCTTTTAAGTTGTAAAAAGTTTACAGGTTTTTGTTTTACCCAATATAAATCATATTTATAATTTTTCAAATTACTTAATCGTAAGTGACTTGAAAATGGTTCACTACCAAATAATACTATCGCCCCATTGTCTTTGATTATTCTCTTATATTGTTCCCACAACGGCTCAAAAGGAATGATGGTGTCCCATTTACAAGCAGTAGTTCCGTAAGGGAGGTCACAAAGTATCATATCAATACTCTTATCAGGTATATCTTTCATTACTTCAAGGCAATCACCTTGTATTACTTTGTTTATAAATTTATCCATAATTATCCTGTTAAACTTTTAATGTATGACTCTGTTTGCTCTTGCGATGGTATTGGTGGAACCTCTACACCAAACTTTTCGCCTAAATGTAAATTGATAGTTTCCCAAACTTTGTCAATATCTTTAGTATTCATTTCAGTTGTAGATTTTTTTAATAACATTGCTTCAAGTATTGGTTTGTAGATATATTCTTTAATCGTTTTATCGCTCCATTCTATGCTTATGCTCGGCTTTAAGACTGTTCGCATATCTAATCCTGCTTCGTTAAGTGTATCAGCTAAAAGTCTGAACCATAAGTGTAAAGATTTATTTTGTTTTATTGTGCGTTGTTTTTCTTCCATTTGATTTATATTTCTTAATAATATTATCACTGGCGTTTTTAATTATTTCATCTTGAATTTCGTTAAATATATCTGCGAAAACATTTTTTCTTTCTGATACAACAATTCTGGTTTTTATTTTACTTTCACCGATAAAACTTTTTTGGATATATTCTTCTGGTTTATATTCTAGTTTTAGGTGGCTAAATAATGCGTCTATAATTTCTTGTTGTTTTTCTATTTTGTTTAATAATTCTTTTTTTGTCATATAGTTTTATTTATTAGTTGCTAAAATGGTATTTCCGAGCAATC
>JAAZCB010001309.1 GCA_012513545.1 Clostridiaceae bacterium | reverse complement strand
TTGGCAGATGAATTATGCTATCCGGAATTTTAGTTTATGCAGGTCATATGTACCTGCTTTTTTCTTTTTATTTTCCCTGCAATTTATCTTGTCCAAGTTACTGACAAATAGCCTGTCCGATAACAGTATTACCTATAATCATAGCTACAATTATTAATACTACACATATAATCTTTGGTTTGTTCATTTAATTCTCCCCTTTGTTTTAGTAGAAAAGAATAGCCTAATATTATTTTCCTATATATTTCTTCAGTGCTTTAATAACTAAAAACAATGCATATACTCCTAATGCTGCTAACGCTATGAATAATATAAACATAGGTATTGTTAAGTAATCATATCCGTAGGAATATTCTGGAACCATCTGCTCACCTCCTGCCTCCATTATATATGTGTTGAATGAATAAGACAACTATTCAACACCTTTGTAAGTTTTACGACAACTTTTTTCCTTGACTACCATATAAAATTACACCATTCTCAAACGAAATAGATTTGGAAGAAGCCATAAAAGAACCTTGACTACCATATAAAATTACACCATTCTCAAACAATACAGTTGAAAGGTTGTCTAATCGTATTCCTTGACTACCATATAAAATTACACCATTCTCAAACTATTTTTCACATAAATCAGACACGCGTCTTCCTTGACTACCATATAAAATTACACCATTCTCAAACAATCGGATGATATAAGAAGGGCTTATTAAACCTTGACTACCATATAAAATTACACCATTCTCAAACGTATAAACTGCTGCTCGTCTAAGATAGTTGCCTTGACTACCATATAAAATTACACCATTCTCAAACCGGATGTATGGCTATACTGACTTTTGGAATCCTTGACTACCATATAAAATTACACCATTCTCAAACGAGCGAGAGATAGCTTTTCTTTAGGGGCTGCCTTGACTACCATATAAAATTACACCATTCTCAAACGAGACAATGTTCGCATCATTGGTATTCCTACCTTGACTACCATATAAAATTACACCATTCTCAAACCACATATTCATCAGGAACATTTTCTAAATCCCTTGACTACCATATAAAATTACACCATTCTCAAACCTCAAATTTGGAATATCATGCCACCACAACACGTTAATTTATGTATGGTAAGTATCAGTATTTATTTTACAATTTTTATAGAGAGTTTTCAATAAATTTCACAAAGATCAACATCTATAATTCTTATTGCTTCTTGTGCAAACTTTTTTTCCCTAACAGTGTTTTCAATAATTAAAATATCTAATTTGTTATATTCAATATATTTGTATAATTCTGTAAGCTCTTTATCTGAAAAAAAAGTTTTAATATTTACAAAAAGAAATAATCTAGTATTACAAAGATTTTTTAGTACATTAATATAATCCATTACTTTTTCTACCAAAGTGCTTCCGCTAAAAGTAATTCTTATATTCGAAGCTTTAAGAAGTGAAGTAATATCTAATTCACTTTCAAAATCAATAAAGTAGTCAACATTTTCTATAATTCGGGTCAAATATTTCTCAATTTCACTTCTAATTCTCTGTGTTTCACTTAAAATTTCTTCTCCAGAAGCAATTCTATTTAATTCATTATAAAGTCTGTTGATAATTCTTTTATCATTTAAAGTTATATCAAAAGGGTTAATAATAAGCTCCGTCTCCTTAGCAATTGCAATAGGTTCATAATTTCGAGATAGAACAAATTCACCCTCTTGATTATTAAGCTGAGCTAATAAGTCAGAAACCATATTACTAAAAACACTTTGATTTTCAACAATCAGTACATTGATTATGTTTTCTTTAAACTCAATTGGTTTTGAGAATAAAGGATGCACTAGTTTCATAAAACCACAAGCCTCTCATCACTATCTAAAGTATTGGATATGTATTCCCCGGTTACAAATTCCATTTTTGAAAATTGTTTCTCGGTTACTGTTAGCAATTGTACCAATCCTTTTTCAGGACGATATTTCTTAATATTGGAAATCATTGCATTAGCTGCTGTTGCATTAAGAACTAACTTGCAATACACCGACTCCTGTAACATTATAAAGCCTGTTCTTATAAGGTGCTTCCTGAAACGTCTGTATTCCTTCATATCTTTGTTTGTAATTGTGGGTAAATCAAAAAATAATAATACTCTCATAAATCTATAACTCATCCTTATAAAACCTCATTTTTGATACATCATTTTCACTTAAGGCATCAAAAACACTTTTACAATATATTTTTATTGCATTATTTACATATTGCGTTTTACCTTCAATCATTATTTCTGAATTCAGAACATTCACCAGTTCAAGTTTTTCATCTCTTTCAAACTTTTCAGGCCTCATGTAATACACCTTTTGATCAATGAGAGTTCTATATGGTTCCATTAAGTCTGAAGATAGATTAAATTGATTGAACATATTATTATGGAACAAACCCAACTGGGTTATGTATCCATTTGCTACTATTTCTCTGTTAAAAGCGGATAGAATAATACTGTATCCATAATTCAATGATATATTAATTATATCCTCTTTACTTCTGCTAAAATCCTTTCCAAAAAGTGCATTAAAATAGACTTTGGCAGAATGTCCTTCTCTGTTAGTTGTGTCTCCTAAGTTTATTTCATTTAGGTAGTTATTAAGTAAATCTGCCTCAGTTTTGTTAAGTTTTTCGAGAAACCGCTTTTGATTTCTGATCTTTTCTGTGACAATCTGTGTCCACACCAGTGTTTTTATGTGTTCATTCCACGTAACCTGAGACCGTACTTTTGCACTAGTATCATGGCTTCCATAATAAGGGGTCAGTTCCGACTGCGGATTTCTTTTTTCATCACAAAAAATTATTTTGATTTTGTTCTTAATCATTTCACACAAAAGTGCTGATGTTATTGAGACAGAGGTGCTTTCAATAATTAATGTAGATATCTCTGATAAATTAATTTTTAGTATTTCGTTTGAGCGTATAACTAAATAATTAAGTTTTAAATCAAGTTTAGCAGTTTTTGTTACAACTACTGTTCGCCAGCTCATAATTTATCAACCTCAATTACTTCCTCAAATAAACCAGTTAAAGATTGGTTAATTATTTTCAAATTCTTCATAGAAACTATTTTTTTTGAAGAAGTCAGCTTTCCGGCATTAGCAGCTCCACCTATCATCTTTAGATTCCCTAACTCTGCATTACATTTAAAAATCTTCAATAATTCATAAAGAACTTCGCATTGCTGTTCGACTAATAGAAGTATAAATGAGTCCCTCCCTTTCTCTAAAACACCTACTTGAGCAGATAATTTTGCGGTATACTCGATTTGCCGGACACAGGTAAGTTAGGGTAAAATAAACCTGTGGAGGAGATAAACATGATAAATAAGGGTAACCGGTATAATGACGAATTTAGGACTGATATAATAAGGCTTG
>JAAZCB010001308.1 GCA_012513545.1 Clostridiaceae bacterium | reverse complement strand
CTTTTTCTGCTTCAAACCAATGAAACCATTGCCGTTTGGAACGGATATAAATATACAGTGGAACACGCACAGCGTGTTTCGGGTATACAAAATGTACAATGGCTCTCAAGTTTCGACTCCATTTTGAAGGAAATGGCTTATGCATCGGAAAAAATATATGTGAATCTGCAAGAGAACTATCGATTCGAAACCGAGGTGGAACGTCTGGAACTTCGCTTTTGCAGGAAAATACAACAATTATTTCCTTTGCATAACTACGGACGACTGGCTCCTATATTCACTGCCTTGCGATTACGGAAAGAAAGCGTAGAAATAGATTTAATAAAAAAAGCCTGCGACATTACGGCATCGGCCTTTAAGCGACTGTTGAAGTTCGTGAAACCCGGGGTGATGGAATACGAAGTGGAAGCGGAAATGATACACGAATTCATTCGCCTATCTGCCACCGGTCATGCTTTTGCACCCATCATAGCATCCGGAAAAGATACGTGTGTATTGCATTATATCAAAAACAATAAAATTTGTCAAGACGGGGATTTGCTATTACTCGATTTCGGCGCTTCCTATGCCAATTATGCTGGGGATTTGTCGCGAACGATTCCTGTTAACGGAAACTATACCCCTCGTCAGAAACAAGTGTATGATGCTTGTTGGCGAGTGTATGAATTTGCTAAAACTTTATACGTGCCCGGTATGACCATCAACAAAATCAATAAAAAAGTATTTGGAATGATGGAAGAAGAATTTGTGAAACTCGGATTGTTCACGCAGGCGGAAGCCGACCAACAAGACAAAAACACTTATCCGCTGGTAAGAAAATACTTCATGCACAACATCGGGCATTTTATGGGAATAGATACTCACGATGTGGGCGACCGCGATGTGGTTTTCGAAGAAGGCATGGTGGCCAGTTGTGAACCGGGAATTTATATTCCGGAAGAAGGAATCGGCGTGCGTATTGAAACTGATATGTTGATTGCTGATAATCCCATAGATTTAATGGCTCAGCTACCTTCCGCTTCAGAGGATATTGAAAGAATAATGAAAGAATAAGTTTTTTACAGAATATAAATTAACTTGTTTTTTTATAATTTTTATTGATTATTTAGTACTTTTGCAAATTATTATAACATTATAATATCAGGATGAAAAAAATATTGGTAACGGGAGGAGCCGGTTTTATTGGCTCTCATTTGTGTGAGAGACTTTTAAACGAAGGGAATGAGGTAATATGTTTGGATAATTATTTCACCGGACAAAAAGCAAATATTGTACATTTATTGGATAATCGGTATTTTGAATTAGTACGTCATGATGTTACTATGCCTTTTTTTATTGAAGCGGATCAGATTTATAATTTAGCATGTCCGGCTTCACCGGTACACTATCAATTTGATGCCATACAAACCATTAAAACTTCCGTAATGGGAGCCATTAATGCGCTTGGTTTAGCAAAACGTACCAAAGCAAGAATTTTGCAAGCTTCAACCAGCGAAGTGTATGGCGATCCAAATGTGCATCCGCAAGTAGAAGCTTATTGGGGTAATGTGAATCCAATTGGTATCCGTTCTTGCTATGATGAAGGGAAAAGATGTGCCGAAACCTTATTCATAGATTATTATCGTATGAATAATGTGGATATAAAAATAGTGAGAATATTTAATACTTATGGCCCTCGTATGCATCCTAATGACGGACGTGTTGTCTCTAACTTTATAGTTCAAGCCTTGCAAGGAAAAGACATTACTATTTATGGAGATGGGAAACAAACACGCAGTTTTCAATATATTGACGATTTGATAAACGGGATAATTAAAATGATGGAATCTCCAAATGAATTTATCGGCCCCGTCAATATTGGCAATCCAAATGAATTTACAATTCTTGAACTGGCACAAAAGGTTATTGAAATGGTTGGTTCTAAATCAAAACTCATTTACAAACCTTTACCTTCTGACGACCCTATGCAACGTTGTCCGGATATTTCATTGGCAAAAAAAGAATTGAACTGGCAACCAAGCATTCAATTGGAAAATGGTTTGTTAAAAACCATTGAATATTTTAAATATTTATTAAGATAGAAATGGGAATAAAAAAAATATTATTTGAATTTGCTAATTTCATAATACCTCAATTTTTATATAAGAAAAATGCCTATGCTCAAGACGGCGAAGACATGCTTTTAGCTTCTTTTTTTGAGAATAAAAAAAAATATAAAGGATTTTATGTTGATGTAGGAGCCCATCATCCTTACAGATTTTCTAATACAGCTTATTTTTATAAACAAGGTTGGAGAGGTATTAATATTGAACCAACACCGAGTTTATTTAAGAAATTTATACGATATCGAAAAAAAGACATTAATTTGAATATAGGTATCGGAAAAGGTGAAGTTTTGACATTCAATGTTTTTAATGATGGAGCATTAAATACTTTTGATTCT
>JAAZCB010001307.1 GCA_012513545.1 Clostridiaceae bacterium | reverse complement strand
TGATTCGACCCGTAGCGAGTTTACATTCTCTTAGCCTTGGAGCTTTAGTTCTTGGAATAATCTGGTGCACGATTAAAATGTACACCCAATCGGCATTTACGATCTTTACACCCATAAAAAAAAGTAATATAATGCAAATATAAGTATAATATAATTGCAGTCGAACTTATTTATATCGAACTTCTTTATTTCTATTTCAATATCCTTTTGCAGTAATAAACATAATTCTTTATTTTTACTTTTGTATTACTATTTTACCGGATTGTTATACTTGTGCATGAGTATTTTATGTAACTTTATATACTTTATATAGAGGTTATTTTATGTATATTTGTTTTTAAGGGGGACAAAAAATGAATTACGGAAAGTTTTTTTGTTGTGTTGTTGTTGTGGCTGCAATCCAGCTTGCAGGCTTGAGTGGTTTTTCGGCTTCCCGAGGGTTAATTGGTGATGTTAACGGGGATAATGCCATTAACAGTACGGATTACTCATTAATGAAAAGATATTTATTAGGTGTTATAAGTGAATTTCCCGTTTCTGACTACATGTGGGCTGCTGATGCAAATGGTGACGAACATATTAACAGTACTGATTATGCTCTGCTAAAAAGATATATACTGGGTACTATAGATAAGTTTCCTAAGGATACTTCCCCAACGGCTAGTCCTCAAGACACACCGCACCCAACACAAACCCCTCTTCCGGAAGTTACACCTGTAAAGACAGATGAATATCCTGACTGGAGAAGTGAACGTTCAAGCTATGCGACTTTTACTGGTTCAGGTTTTTCGGGAGGAACAGCAATGCTGGATCCAATACCCCTGGATATGGAAATAACTGCCTTGAATCCTGAAGACTACAATGCATATAACATAAATGCAGCACTGGCAGGTGCTTATCTAGAAGTGAGCGGAGAAAAGGGGAGTACGGTTGTCCGCGTTGTTGATTTATATCCTGAAGGTGCGCCGGGAGCCCTGGACCTTTGTCCGACATCTTTTGGCAAGCTTGGTGAAATGGCGGCCGGAAAAATTGATATTAAGTGGCACATTGTTGCTGCGCCGGTCGAAGGAAATGTTTCATACAGAATCAAGGAAGGCAGCAGTATGTCATGGGTGGCAGTACAGGTAAGAAATCACAGGTATCCTGTTTTGAAGATGGAATACGAAAAGGACGGTCAATGGGTGAACATGGAGAAGATGCATTGGAATCATTTTGTTGGTGAGAATTTTGATACAACAACTCCAAAAATAAGAATGACCGATATCAGAGGATATATTTTAACCGATATAATAGACAGTATACCAGGCTTCAATGACCCGCAGCCTGCCTATATTGTTCCGGGGAATGTCCAATTTCCTGAATAATGGAATAAAAAAGCCGGATAAAAACCTTCGGGACATGGAACCCACGCTTTTTAACTGATTTTCTTTCGGGTAATGGCCCTTTAAAAGCACCGGCAAACAACTATTAACCGGTGCTTTTAAATTATATTATTAGTCCGTATCTCTGAACTGGACTGTACACAACTGCCTGTATAAGCCGTTCAATTCCAGCAGTTCCTCATGAGTTCCCGATTCAATAATTTCGCCTTCTTTTAAAACAAGTATACGGTCTGCCTGCTTAACGGTTGAAAGCCTGTGCGCAATTACAATTACCGTACGGCTTCCTGCCAGCTCCTGAATTGCTTGTTGTATTTGCATTTCAGTATGAACATCCACAGCTGCTGTAGCTTCGTCAAGTATCAGTATGGGGGTATTCCTTAACACCGCACGGGCGATTGATAAACGCTGCTTTTGACCTCCAGACAGTTTTACGCCTCTTTCCCCTATTATGGTGTCATAGCCTTCGGGCATTTCGGAAATAAATTCATGGGCCCGGGCAATTTTCGAAGCG
>JAAZCB010001306.1 GCA_012513545.1 Clostridiaceae bacterium | reverse complement strand
GTCTTGCTCTTTGAAATGATTATTAAAATCTTTTGCGCTATTTATTAACTCATAGTCTCCATTCAAATAGAAGTCCAAGTCAGTCGCATTTTTCTCGTAAAATTCATCGGCCGGAATGCCATCAATTGTTTTTTTCAACTGAAAAGTATACCAGTATTTCAATTCAAAAGTATACCATTTTAAATTAATAAAAAAGTAAGTTCATTGATTGATTGGGGTACCCCAATCAATCAATGAACTGGTGAACGGATTTTGATTTTACCCATTATTATTTTGCCATCATTTGCTTTGTTTCCTTTAATCGGTACGATTCTCCATTTATGTTTACTAAATGAGCCTTGTGCGTTAGCCGGTCTACTAAGGCGGCTGTTAGTACCGGATCTCCAAATATTTCTTCCCAGCGATCAAATCCTAAGTTTGTGGTAATGATAGTTGATTTTCGGCCAACCCTTAACGATAGATGGTTGAATAATAATTCGGAGCCTTCTTTGTCGAATGATACATAGCCAAATTCATCACAAATAACTAAATCGTATTTTTCGAATTTTATTTCTAATTGTCTGAGAGCGCGTTGTGAGTGTGATTCGCGGAGTTGGGTCAATAACTTATGAACCGATGTAAACATAACTTTATAGCCCATTAAACAGGCTTTTAAACCAAGTCCTATAGCGATATGTGTTTTTCCTGTTCCCGGGTTTCCTGCCAATATTATGTTTTGAGCAGATTCTAAAAAATCAAGACGCTCAAGCATTGGCAGTTTTTCAGATGCATCAACAGGAAGTTGGTCTCGTTTTAAATCGTTCAGATACATTTTTGCAGGAAATTCGGCTTGTCTTATCTGTGTTTTTTTGCGGTTCTCAGCTCTAACTTCAAATTCACGTTGCATAAGCCTTAAAAGGAACTCTTCGTAATTGATGCGTTCCATGGCGGCCTCTTTTGCTAACTGTTTGTAATCACGCCTAAAAACAGGCATCCTTAACTCTTTGCTGTATTTAATAATATCTTGGTCCGTTTGAGTATTCATAGCTTTATTTAATTCATTAATGCTGTTAACTGTAATAATTGGTTCTTGGCCATTTCGGTGGTTTGGTTGCATGTTGTGGGTTTTGACAAGGTTTGTTTGTTGCCCAAAAGTGCTTTTATCTTTTGGGTGGTTATTTGGATTATTCCTGTGCCAAGCAATCGCTTTACCGACTCTTCAAGCTTTTCATCTGTAACTTTATTTTTGATACAATAGTCAAGCAAATCAATAAACTCACGAGCCTCATTTTGAAAATACGTAACATAAAGTTCCTTTAAATATTGGCTGCTTGCCAATGCTACGCTGCCTTTTAATGCTCCGGGCTTTTGTTTAAAAGTATCGAGGTAGTGCTCAATAGCAATAATCCATTGATGGATTTTGTAACAGCGGTTGTGCGTTGCAATTAGCTGGTTATTGTGATAAAACTGCATCTGCTTGCTGAATATTTTAGCATCAATAAATTGACCTACTAAGCTGTCGGGAACCGAATAGCGATTGGTTTTGTAACTGATGGTTGAATATTTATCGACCCTAAGCTGTAGACGTTCGGAACAGGCCATTTTTTCAGGAACCGGAGCCAATGCTTTTTTTTCGTCTAAAAATAGTTCATCAGCTGTCTTTCCGCTCATTTTTTGCTTTGTCGAGTTGAGTTTGTTTATGATGGCTGCCAGCCAGGTTTCTGCCTCGTCCAAATTATCAAAACGGCTCTTTATGCCAAATGCCTTGCGCCTTATGTATTCAACGCTGCGTTCAACATGGCCTTTTTCATTACCCCGGTAGGCATTGCAAAAACGGTGTGTGAATTGGTAGTGCCCCCGCAGCTGCAATAAGGCTTGCGTGGGCTCTTTTTCATGAGTGCCGACAAATTTGGCAACAGCCAAACGCATGTTGTCATAAACCATCTGCTTATAAACTCCCTTGGTAAAATCAAAAAAGGCAACATGCGATTCCATAAAGGCTAAGGTGTCCTGACGCTGGTAAATGGCCGCAAAGCGATGATTGCCGTAAGCACTTGTGAATACAGCCAATTGCAGGCGGACTAACTCATCTTTAATGTAAAGTTTTATTTCGCCCCAATCAAACTCACAAACCTCACCAGGTTGATATTCTTGTCGGATAAATGCCTCCTTAGCTACTGTTTTTTTTGATTTGCAGCGTATATAGTTACATACAGTAGTATATCCAACTGTATAGCCCTGAAGGTTTATTTGCTCGTAAATATCATATTTTTTCAATAACTGTTTACGCAAGCCTTGTCGCTTTTTTTGCTCATTATCTTCCAATAATTTATCTATGGCCTGCTGAACATCCTGAGTGAGTTTTAGCCTGGACCTATTACCTGATTTATAAACAATCGGGCGCAGCAGGTATCCAAATTCCCCCTCTTTTTTGCTATCATTAGCTAAAAGATACGCTTCATACTCTTCAATATATTTCTTTACAGTTAATCTACTTATCTGTAACTCTCGTGATATCATTCGCTGACTCTTGCCTGCGCGATAACTCCTTAAAATTATTTCCTGTTTTGTATACATACTTATCATGTTTTAATGAACGATTTTTAATTCATTCATTGTGATTAATAAGTGGTATACTTTTCGATTGAAATATGGATCAGTTTCTTGTTAATATATACAGTCAATATGATATCTGACATATCATCTGGATGATTTATTCCTAAATCACGAAAATATTTTGAAATTCCTGAATCTCCTTTCCATAATCCCCAGCTGTTCCT
>JAAZCB010001305.1 GCA_012513545.1 Clostridiaceae bacterium | reverse complement strand
CAATCTTGGAAATCTGAAGGCTGATGAAATCAAAATGTTCAAGCTTCCTGGTGAATCTGTATATGATGTTGCATGGTATTATATTATTAATGAGGAGGAAACCTCAAGCATAGTTGATGAAAACTTTATGTTAAAGAGTGCTTCTTACTCTCCTCAAGCCAACTGACAAATTCATAGGGTGACATAAAATGCCTGTCAGGATTATGTTTATTTAGTTCATGGGAAACTGACGGTGTCATTTACCCATTTACCAATACCCTGTAATTATTATTTGGTGTTTGCAAGAAATGTTTTGTATGCCTTAAAGGCCATATACACATCAGCCTTGCTTGTTATCTCAAAGGGGGAATGCATCGATAGTACAGCTACACCGCAATCTATAACATCTACACCAATATTGGCAATAAATTGGGCAATAGTGCCTCCCCCGCCCTGATCAACTTTTCCCAATTCAGCGGTCTGCCAGATTATATTGTTATCATTAAATAATTTTCTGACTTCACCAACAAATTCCGCATTAGCATCACTTGCCCCTACTTTACCTCTAGCCCCTGTATACTTTTGCAGAACAATTCCCCTACCAATAAATGATGAATTAATTTTATCATACACTCCTTCAAAATTCGGGTCTATAGCAGCATTAACATCTGCAGAAAGCATTTTTGAATTATCCAGACATCTTCTCAATAAAATATCTGTATAATCATTCGTACTTAAGTTAATTAAATCAGCCAGAAAATTCTCCAGAAAGCTGGATTGCGCACCAGTATTCCCTACGCTTCCTATTTCCTCTTTATCGGACAAAACACATATAGCAGTCCTGTTAACAGTTTCGAGTTCTAAAATGGATTTTAGGGCTGTATACGCGCACACTCTGTCATCCTGCCCGTAAGCTCCTATCATGCTTCCGTCAAAACCTATATCAGAGGCTTTAAATGCCGGAACAAACTCAAGCTCAGCTGACAAAAAATCCTCTTCTATTATGCCATATTTATCATTAAGCAGCTTTAAGACATTAAGCTTAACTTTTTCTCTGACCTTCTCGTCCTTAAAGGGAATGGAACCTGTTAAAATATTAAGCCCTTCCCCGGTTATTGCCTCACTCATCTTTTTTTGCATTTGGTCAGAAGCAAGATGAGGAAGCAAATCGGTTATCGTAAATACAGGGTCATTATTGTCTTCACCGATGACAAGCTTAACTATACTGCCGTCTTTCCTAACAAGAACACCATGTACCGAGAGTGGAATTGTAACCCACTGGTATTTTTTGATACCTCCATAATAATGAGTCTTAAAAAATACCATGTCATTTGCCTCGTACATAGGATTTGGTTTAAGGTCAATCCTGGGTGAGTCAATATGAGCGCCGACAATGTTCACACCCTTTTCTAAAGGTGTTGTTCCGATTATACCAAGTACTATTGTCTTATCTTTGTTAATTCTGTATACTTTTGTACCCGGAATAATTTTTTCCCGAGAGGTTATAAACTTGTCAATATTGATGAATCCCCTGTCTTTAACAAGCTTTTCTGCTGCCTCTACAAATTCTCTCTCTGTTTTTGATATATTTAAAAAATTCTTATATTCCTCACAAAATGCAAAGGTATCTTTTATCTCGTCATCACTCAATTTCTCCCATACATTTGAGTTCTTATACGATAATTGCTTCCATATTTCCTGGCCTTGTGTCATATTTTCATCCATTTTCTATTCCTCCATTTTGTTAACTGCTTACAACAAACTAAAAAAATGATTATTCGGTTTTCTTATATATTCCACAATAACAGAATTATATAACTTTGTTTAAAAAAAATAAACAATTTATTATTAGAATCAAAAGATGTTGTTTAATTTAGTTGTGGTTGAAAAAAGAATTATAGTTTTTGTCACTGATAGGTATTTCTAATTCTGCACAGTTTATTTTTTTTCCGAGACATTACAATAGTAAAAAGGCTTAACTGTTTATTGAAAAGCAGTCAAGCCCTTTACTATTTATTACATGGATGGAAATCGTGTAAATAGCTAACAAAAAGTATTCATTAATTCTTTTTCCATGACACTGAAATTCTTCAGCAATTCCAGGAATTTATCTACAACTACAGGGTCAAATTGAGTTCCCGAATACATTTTAAACTGGGCTATTGCATCCTCAATTCTTAGTTTTGAACGGTACTTTCGGTCAGATGTCATTGCATCAAAAGCATCTGCAACCGTCAGTATCCTTGCAAGCAATGGTATTTCTTCACCTTTTAATCCTTCTGGATATCCTTTTCCGTCAAATCTTTCATGATGATACTTAACTAAAGGAACTACATCTTTAAACATCGAAATT
>JAAZCB010001304.1 GCA_012513545.1 Clostridiaceae bacterium | reverse complement strand
TAACTATGTTACGAATTTATTATACTAGTGAGGTGTAATAATGGCTATATCAAAAGCAGGGAAACCCAAATATAGTACGATACAAAATACTTGGTTCACTATACACGGTATTTGGGAGTATGATCGCCCCCTGTTCTTGCTGTTGGCGGTGTGGACTTCAAAAATATGATCTGTAGAGAACAGGCAAATGATATTTAAAATTATAGCCATACCTCGAATGTAATTTGTAGAAAACATGTCATAAGTTACATAATAAAAATGAAAAATCTCGGAATATACAGACGGAGTTTTTATTTACTCCAGCACAAAATAAGCTTGTCAAACAAGCTAAAAGCTAAAGCAAAAAATTAAAGTGTAAAATGATTATACATCAGGCAGCTTTTATATAGCTGTGGTATAGACCTCCAAGAATAGGTTCTGAAATCAAAACTGTGTTAGCAATTGAAGTTTCAGGAGGTCTATCTGATATAATTGGCGTTTGGCAGTTAAGTGATTGATGAGTTCTGACAGAATTGTAATATTTCAAATAATTATGGAGTAAATATTCTAAATGCTGTTGGTTAATAGGAATAACATGGTTAAGCAGTTCGTTACGCAAGGTACCAATTACACGTTCACAAATACCGTTTTGCCAAGGTGAACGGAAACCTGTTCTTTTAGAATATATTTGCAAATTTAATAGAAAGTTTTGAAACAGATTGGATGTAAAAATACTATCATTATCATGAATCAAATATTTTGGTATTCGACCATAAGGAGTTGCCTCACGAATTTGCTGTGAAACCCATGCAGAAGAGGGATTTGTGGTAACTGCAAAGTGTTCGATTTTACGCCTGTCGTGGCTGATAATAACAAATACATACAAAATTTTGAAACAAAGAGTTGGCACTTTAAAGAAGTCCATTGACCATATTTGTTTTCTATGATTATCAAGAAATGTTCTCCAGGATTGTTTTTGTTTTTCACTGGAAGGTTTCCTGATATCAGGAATGTATTTGGCAATTGTATTTGGGGCAGGAGCATCAATAACTGAAAGGTTAACTAAACGTTCATGAATTTTCTCAGGTGAAAGAAGAGGATTTTCCTTATGAATGCGCTTGATAAGAGCAATAGTTTCAGATGATATTCCGGGTCTCCCGGCTTTTTTGGATTTCACACCCCAATAAAACTTAAAGGCTTTCTTATGCCAGCTAATAACCGTTTCGGGCTTGACAAGTATCAAACATGATTTCCAATCAGTAAAAGTTTTTGATATTAGAACCCATAGTTGACGAAATGCAGGAGTAAAGAGAGGTTTCTTAATCTTATTATTTAAAATTTCCTGCTGCATAATTGATAATTGGCTTCGAAGGGCCAGAATTTCAATGTCTTTATGTAGTTCAGACATTAATCTTGTTCTGAAAAACCAAGTAAAAATTTGTAACCAGTTTATGAAAAATAGAAATATAGAATTTATATTATTCACTTACATCAACCTCAAAAAAGTTATATCTACTCAGATATTGTAAGTTCATTTAAAAGAAAAAGCAACGTTGTTTTAAAGGGTACGCACACAGTCGGTCTATGCTAAGGAAACAACAGACCCGCAGGGCAATGGAACTGTAAAGGAAGTAAAAACTTCAACAACATATAACTGGGAAGGTCAGGTTACAAATACAAAGGTAACCGGAGGAACAAACACATTAAGTGACACAGATTATATATACAACGGAAGAGGATTATTGGAGAAAACCATTGTTAAAGGCGTCAACTTCAAAGAATACACGAACAGCGACGGAAATATAACAATAGGAAATGCGGCGAATGACCTTACAACGAGGTATATATATGATACTGCCGGAAGACTTGTAAAAGAGGTTTCACCCCAAAGCTATATGGGTGATGAGAGCACTATAAAAAACTGGACCGTATACACTTATTACAAGGATGGTAAGGTTAAAACCAAAGGATTTAACGGCGTTACGAAAAAGTATGACCCTGTAACCAAAACCTTTATTCAAAATTTAGCAGATGAATTTGTAACGGAAGCATATCTATATGACGAAAACGGAAACCTCATAAAGAAAGTTGACGGTGAAGCATTCAGTAAAGCAGGAGGAGCGACAGCAGACGACAAAATAAGCAATGCATACGGTGTTAAATATGGATATACTCTTGCAAATCAGCTTCAAACTGTTGAAACCCCTGAATTTGAAGGCATTAACAGTAAGAAATATACCTATGACGGTGTTGGAAGGGTGCTCACAGAGACCACGGCAAACGGCATTAACAAGAGTGTGTATCTGAAAAATACAGCAGGAAAGCAGGCAATATCAGGGATTTACTACAGTACAACCCGGTATGCCTATGATGATACAAATTTGATAACTGACGTATATGTAAAAGGTGCTGATAATGTAGAGAGAAAAATAAAAAGCGAACAGTACGATTATACAGGCAGAATCAAAAAAAGTACCGACGGGAACGGGAATATAACTACATATGAGTATAACGATTTCGGAAAGGCGCGAAAAATAGTATACCCCGGTGATGCTGCAACAGAAAAATCCATTGAGTCAAATACCGTAGAATACAGGTATGATGCAATGGGCAATACAATAATAGAAAAGAACAGTATAGGAAATTACATAATTAATGAGTACAACGCTCAAAACCGGTTAATAAGTAAACGGGTATACGGTACTTCAAGCACTGTAGCATCAAAAGAGACAAAAACAAGGTATTTGTATGACCTTTCCGGAAACTTAATTTATGAAATTGATGCAAACAATGTACTTACAAAATATGAATACGACAAGCTTGGAAGGGTTATAGGAACTATAGTTGAAGACGTAGGTATCATTGACCCTGCAACAGGAAACATAAGTACAAGATTCAGTTCAACTCATGAAACCTATAACGTTTATAACAAGGATGGAAACATATTAAATGAAATACAGGCAGTAACTGAAAAAGACAGTTCAAACAATACCACTAAAAAGGCTTACCAGGTATACAGTTATGAGTATGACGGACTTGGAAGACTTGTAAGGAAGTCTGATCCTGAGGGAAATGACATTGAAAAGATCAACTACAATTTTAACAGTGCCCAGACAGAGTCCTATGACGGGGAAGGCCATGTAAAATACTTCACCTACAATAGGGACGGAAAGCTTTATGAAACAAAGGACAAATATGAAACAACATGGCACACGGAAAGGCTTACTTACGATATTGCCGGCAATATTGCCTATAAAGAAGACGGGAAGGGAAATGAGACGGTATATCTTTATGATGCGCTCGGAAACCTCACGGATGTCGGCATTCTTGAAAAGACAGAAGAAATAAGGAATGGGGAAAGCGTATACGAGTATAAAGAGCTTACCCATTATACCTATGACAACAATGGAAATATGCTTACACAGAAGTATACAGGAGAGCCTGAAACGACTTATTACTACAACGCAAGAAACCTACTGATGAAAAAACAATATCCGGGAACTGTAGACAATATTGAAAAATACTATTATTATAAAGATGGGACTTTAAGGGAAAAGAGAGACAGAAAAAATATAAAGACAACATACAAGTATTATCCTCAAGGGTGGTTGAATGAAGAAAGAGCCGCCCAAATGACAGTTGACGGTATGCTTGACTGATGGGATGACACAGTCAAAGACTTGGAGGCAACTCAAAGAAAAGGGATATACTGGTACAGGTAGTAATGCAAGAGGATATATGCTACAAGTTATCAAAGAATATAATATACATGTTAACAAATATTGTTCTGCTGAAAATACAAAGGCTTTAAAGAATAACTCCGGGTCAACCGGTACAAAGTTTGATTATATAACACGCAAAGGACTATTCCAGCATCTATGGATGAATGCTGAGCTAACTGAATACCACCGCAAATATATTTTTGATAAATATCCCATTCTTTATAGCATAGACAAATGCATTCGCGAATTTAGAGATTGCTTAAGTAAAAAGAGTCTCCCACGATTATATCTTTTTATTGATGAGTATAAAAATTCTGGAATCAAGGAACTTTCAACCTTTGCGTCGGGTCTTGAGAAAGATATAGATGCTGTTGAAAATGCAGTAGCAAGCGACTTAAGCAATGGTTTCGTCGAAGGAACAAACAGCAAGGTAAAAATGATAAAGCACACTATGTATGGTAGATGCGGCCTAAAACTTTTATCTGCTAAACTCATGTATAAAGCAGATGGTTAATTTATTTGTATACGGATATTTGAGGTAGAACCAATTTTCACTTGCAAAAAACAGTTTTGCCCTAAAGGAAGAATTCCGAAGGTTCTTTAAAATTAATACTAAGGAAAATGACCCTATACCGATTTGATAGACACCTTAAAAGGCTGATTTACAGTCGCAACATAAGAAATCAGTATAAGGTTAAATTTTTTAATTTTTTGAGGATAATATTTCTAAACAAATTAAAAAATGATATAATTATAACACTAATTTTTAAATGTTTGATTTAAGGGCTAAATTCTATAATAGTTTTTCAGAATTCGGAAAAGAAATAAAGTATGATATACAGGGTATTAAAACCTCTCTGCTAAAGCAGTTAAGTAGGAGGTTGAGATAAAAGCAAGCAAAGCATGAAAGACTCTTAAGACTTTATTTTTATTTTGGGGGGAGGGTATAAGTTCATTTTGTAATTTTCTAAAAATTCTGCTTAAAAAAATAGTTTTGATGGGGGAATGTTTGATTATGAAATTTTTATTTAAAAAATTAATGGCAGTTTGTGTTATACTCACTGTACTGGTTACAGGTTTCGCACCTTCGTTTGCAGCATATCCAAGTGGACAAGGCTATGAAAATGGCACTATGTTTAACAATTTTATCGAATATGTTGTTGCAAACAACGGATTATTCTCAGTGGGAACCACTTACGGAAATCTGACAAATCCAAACGATGACTTTAAGTT
>JAAZCB010001303.1 GCA_012513545.1 Clostridiaceae bacterium | reverse complement strand
TGACAGACACAACCTTTTGGGCTATGTAGAAATTGAAAAACAATCCATTGACGACATTTTGAATGAAGATGATGAATTGGGCTTGCTAGATGCCGACAATGATTTAGACATTTTCAAATTCAAACATACACCAAGACCAGAAGACCGAGCAGATGCAGATTTTGTTGCTCAAAGAAAACCTATGAAAGAAAAGGACTTTGAGAAGTATGAGAAAATGTTTTTACAAGTCCATAAGGAAATAAAGGAAGGAAAGCGAAAGATAAAGCCGTTTACCAACATTGAGAAAAATCTTCACGTTGGCGATTATTATCTTATGAATGGCATTATGTTGTACTTGGAATCAGCCAACTTGAAAAAAGAAGAATGGGAGCAGAAATCAGGCAACAGAGTTAGAGTTGAAGGAAGAACAAGAACGGTTTTTGAGAATGGAACATACAGCAATATGCTTTATCGTTCATTAGGTAAGCAAATCCAAAAAGACGGAAAGTTAATTACCAACACTTATGAGAAAATTCAAGAAGATTTGTTTGTTAACACAGGTCTTGTGAAAGAGGAAGACATACAATCAGGTTGGATTTACGTATTGAAATCAAAATCAACTAACTCACAAATAGCGAATATTAAAGACTTATACAAAGTTGGTTTTGCAAGTAATTCAGTAGATGAAAGAATAAAAAATGCTAGACACGAAGCGACCTATCTGTTTGCAGACGTTCAAAAAGTTGCGACCTATAAAATTTACAACAGAAATGCTGACAAATTAGAGGCCCTTTTACATAGATTTTTTGCCAATGCTTGTTTAGACATCGACTTGTTTAATGAAAAGGGACAAAGACTAAATCCGAGAGAATGGTTTGTCGTTCCTTTTGAAGTAATCGAAGAAACAATCCAATTGATTTTAAATGAAAACATTGTGAATTACGAATACGACCCTATGACAAAAAAAATTAAATTAAAATAGAATAAATGCCAACGCCAAAAGCCATACACATTTGCAATTCGCACCAGCCAACGCTGCAACCAAAAATTGCAAAAGAGTATGTCTTTGCCAACGCTGACAGACGACCGAAAAAGAACACCGAACGCACAACAGCGGTTTTGCAAAAGTGGCGGTTCAGTGCTTCGTATGACAGTTTTGTGGTAGGTTCAAGTTCAGTTCTTCGATTGAAATTTAGTGGTGAAAATCGCCACCTTCGCAAAGCCGCAAAACGTTGTGCGTCATGCTATAAAACAATAACACTATGATATTTAAAAGACTAATTATAATTTCAGTATTAGTATTTGGAAGTTCAAACCTTTTATTTTCACAGATAAAGGTTAGTCAATACGACTTAGACTTCCAATTTAATTTTGAGAATGAGAGATTATCATGTGTTGCTAAGTTAGGTATCAATGGGCAAGGAGATACATTAAACCTGCTATTATATAGGTTATTAAAAGTAATTTCTATAACAGACACCTCTGGTGGTAATATTGATTTTACTCAAAACATAGTATCATTTGAAGACTTTGAAAAACTTCAAGTAAATCACATAAAGATACCGATAAGAGAATTAACACAAACAAATTCCGTATTGATTATCAATTATATAGGAACGATTGTGGGTTATACTGAAACTGGAATGAATTATGTGAAAGATAATATCTCGTCCGAATTTACAATTATACGAATGGATGCATTTGCCTATCCAGTGCAAGGAACTCCATCTATTCAAGAGCTCAGAAAACTTGGTATGCAACTCTTTGATTATAATGTCTCTGCAACTGTTCCAGACTCTTTAAAAGTGGTGACTTTAGGGAAACTCGTCGAGACTGAGAAAAAAAATGGAACCATAAAATACAAATATCAAAGCATATATCCTTCATGGAGAATTGACTTGGCTATCGGGAAATATTGCACGTTATCATTTGATAATTTTAGAATACATTACTTTAAAGAAGATAGTTTGGGAGCCCAAAGAGTATATAGTGCAATACAGCAAACGAAATTGCTTTATGATAGTTGGTTTGGGCAAAAAGAACTAAAAGACTTTACTGTAATTGAAGTTTTAGAGGGATATGGTTCGCAAACTGATGCATGTGGAATAATTCAAACTTCAACTGCATTTAAAAACCCAGAATATACTGAGGAATTGTATCATGAAGTTTCCCATTTATGGAATGTTCCCCATAAAGACAAAGCTCCCTGTCGATTAGAAAGCGAAGGTCTAGCTATGTTCATGCAATTTTTGGTTAAGGGAAAAATGGAGGATAATAATTACCTTGAAAAAATGGCGCAAATAACTCTTGAAAAGGTAAAAAAACAAATTGAGGATAATTCAAACTTTGCAAGTACACCGATTATTGAATACGGGGAAAAGAATATGACAGATTATTCGTATTCAAAGGGGATGTTGTTTTATTACATTCTTTATCATACAGTTGGTGAAAAAGCTTTTTTTGAGGCTATAAAAGGATATTATGATGAATTTAAGGATGCTGGTTCAACAACTAAAGAGTTCGCTGAATATCTAAAAAGTAGATTTAAAAACTCTTCTGTTGACAAATTAATTAATAATTGGATATTTACGAATCAATCGTCTATTCATTTATCAAACAGTAAAATGGCAGAGGATTTATGGAAATAAAAGCACGAACGCACAATAAATAGGAATATGAGCGGCG
>JAAZCB010000114.1 GCA_012513545.1 Clostridiaceae bacterium | reverse complement strand
TAATTTTCCGGATCTTTAGTTAAGCCATCAGCAACATGAGTATTTTCTTTTTTAATATTAATGTGCTTGAACAATTCTTCGTACATAAACCTTGCATAACTCTGGTCCTCGTTATAAGGTTTGTTAAGGTCTAGTGTTATCCCCAGATATTCATCGAGGTTAAAGGTTTTAACCTTAGAAAAATCAAGTCCGTTATTATGCATTTTGATAAGCTCCTGGTATGTTCCGATGGGTGTACTTCCAGTAGCAAGTCCCAATACACAATCAGGTTTTGCTTTTACATATCCGGCTATTATTTCTGCGGCACACTTACTCATTTGCTCATAGTCTTCTTTAATGATAATATTCACAAAAATCCTTCCTTTCTAAATTTATGCAACCTATAAATTATATCATTTTTTTAGAGTGTGTACAATTTTATCAGAGATAGAGGAAATAAAAAGTAGAGATTTGAAGCTGGAAAATCTGAAAATACTTGCCACAACTGATTAAAATAAATATATTGAATTTTAAATTAGCATATAATAAAATTAACCTTGTTACGAAAAAACTATATGTTTATACAGTACAAATGTTATTATTAATTCAAGTCCATAAAATTATTATAAGGAAGGAGGCATTTTATGCTAAGAGTAGAAAATTTACTCAATTTATCAGAAACGATTGCCAAAGATATTTTTAATGGTGTTGAATACCCCTGGGAGGTGTTACCTGAAATAGGCGAGTTTATAAAAGAACTCGGGAAGGTATTATCCCCTGATGAGTATGACAATATAGCTGAAAATGTTTGGGTGTCAAAAAGTGCAAAAATAGCACCCAGTGCTTATATTAACGGTCCTGTAATAATATGCAGGGGAGCAGAAATCAGACATTGTGCATTCATCAGAGGGAACGCCATTGTAGGAGAGAATGCAGTAGTAGGTAATTCTACCGAACTTAAAAATGTTATACTTTTTAATAAAGTTCAGGTTCCTCATTATAATTATGTTGGTGATTCGATTTTAGGCTACAAAGCCCATACCGGAGCTGGTGCAATCACATCTAATGTAAAATCAGACAAGACATTGGTTACCATATCAACGGCAGAAGGCAGAATTAAAACAGGATTAAAGAAATTCGGAGCAATTGTAGGAGATAATGTAGAAGTTGGCTGCAATACAGTTATGAATCCGGGAACTGTTATAGGAAGAAATAGTATTATATATCCGCTTTCTATGGTTAGAGGGCATGTTCCTGAAAACTCAATATATAAAAAGCAGGGAGAAATAGTTACTGCTTCACAAAAATAATCTGATTATTTGTTTTTATAACACAAACTGATTGTTAAATTCCATGTGTTGAGTTTTAAGTTATAAGTTGGCAGAGGAGGTGATGAAATAATGAGCAGGATTAACAGTGCAAACAGCATTTTATAGGCTGCAGCACTGGATTCAATATGGGATTTTAGAAGGGGGGAACATAAATAATATTCCATAATGAAATATAAAAGCGCCAGCACACATGCTAATCCTTGTGTGGACGAGGGGGAGGAGGTCACCGGAAATATGAACCGGTGAGATATCGAAATATTCGGCGGAAACCTTCCGGTTGGTCACAACCGTTAAGATCTTACAAAAACAGCAGGCAACTGTTAAACAAAGTGGATCTGAGTGACTAATCCTGTTTTCTATAATTGGATATATGTGTCATATCAATTTGATTCAATACGCTATCTAGTTACTGTTTTAGATTAAACATTCCATATGTTGAGTTCATTCTTAGTGCTAAATATTGTAATGTAGAAAAATAAAGGAGAGGTATTTATGTGTGGTATTGTTGGATATATTGGTGGCAAAAAAGCGTCACCGATACTTATAAATGGTTTGAAAAAGTTGGAATACAGAGGTTATGATTCTGCCGGGATAGCCATTATTAACAATGGCGATCTGAAGGTTATGAAATGCAAGGGAAGGCTTTCGGTACTTGAAGAAAAGGTCAATTCTGATATGCCGGGTGGAACTGTTGGAATAGGGCATACCAGATGGGCAACTCATGGAGAGCCTAATGATCTGAATTCCCATCCTCATATAAGCAATTCAGGTAATATTGCCGTTGTGCATAATGGCATAATTGAAAACTACATGGAGCTGAAAGACTTTCTTGAACAAAAAGGATATAAATTTCTTTCGGATACAGACACTGAGGTTGCAGCACATTTAATTGAGTACCATTACAAGGGGGATATTGTTGAAGCTGTAATTGAATCCATTAACGAGATTGAAGGTTCATATGCGTTAGGGGTTATATGCAAGGACAGCCCGAGTAAGTTCATAGCTGCAAGAAAAGACAGTCCACTTGTGGTGGGGCTTGGAAAAGGTGAGAATTTTATTGCCTCGGATATACCAGCCATATTGGAGTATACCAGAGATGTATACATTTTAGAGGATAAAGAAGTTGTGGCTATTTCTGCCGATGAAGTGAAAATTTTTAATAATCATGGCGCAATAGTTGAAAAAGAAGTTTTCAAGGTTGATTGGGACGTGACGGCGGCAGAGAAATCAGGCTATGAACACTTCATGATAAAGGAAATATTTGAAGAACCCAAGGTTGTGAGAGACACCTTGAGTCCGAGGATAAAAGAAGGAAATATTTTTCTTGACAATATAAAGCTAACAAAAGAGGATATTGACAAGATCGATAAGATATATATTGTTGCATGCGGTACTGCTTACCATGCAGGAGTTGTAGGAAAGTATATAATTGAAAAGATTGCGAGAATTCCGGTTGAGGTTGATGTGGCAAGTGAGTTCAGATACAGGGACCCGCTGGTAACTGATAAAAACCTGGTTATTATAATAAGCCAGTCAGGAGAAACAATTGACACGTTGTTTGCTTTGAGGGAATCCAGGAAAAAAGGGGCACGTGTACTTTCCATTGTTAATGTTGTGGGAAGCTCAATTGCCAGGGAATCGGATGATGTCCTTTATACATGGGCAGGGCCAGAAATAGCGGTTGCCTCAACCAAGGCTTATAACACACAGTTGTCTGCTCTTTACCTTTTAACTCTCTACCTGGCGGACAAAAAGGGTACAATGGGTGCTGAACAATTGAATAGGGTTATTGACGAATTAAAGGAACTTCCGCAGGCAATTGAGAAGATTCTGGACAACAAAGAGATTATCCAGAAGTTCGCATCACGGCATTATAATGCAAAAAGTATTTTCTTTATTGGAAGGGGGCTGGATTATGCCCTTTCAATGGAAGGATCCTTAAAGCTTAAGGAGATATCCTATATCCACTCTGAGGCTTATGCCGGTGGCGAACTAAAGCATGGTACCATTGCACTTATAGAAGAGGGCACACTGGTAATATGTCCTATGACTGATGACAAATTAATGGATAAAATGATCAGCAATATTAAAGAGGTTAAGGCAAGAGGGGCTACTGTTCTTGCTATTGCCAAGGAAAGCAACAAGCAGGTATACAAGGCAGCTGATGAAGTGTTCACAATACCTGATGTTGATTCACTTGTAGCTCCGATAGCAGCAGTAACTCCCCTTCAGTTGTTTGCATATTATATGGCGATTCAGAAAGGCTGCGATGTGGATAAACCAAGAAATCTTGCCAAGAGCGTAACAGTGGAGTAGAGGATGGCAATGACAGATACAAAATAAACATTGCATATGGCCCGTGGGGTGTGTGCAGGAAAAATCCTGTGTGCCTTCACGGGTTTTTTTATGTTCTTCCCCAAACAGAGGTAGGGCTTCGGCAGAAATTTTGCCTCATTTTTTTATTTTTGTGATACAATTATAAGGAAAACATTTATATAAAAAATAGCGGTATTTTAAATGATTTTATATAGAAGAATTGGATGAAATGAAGGGGGCTTGAATTGT
>JAAZCB010001302.1 GCA_012513545.1 Clostridiaceae bacterium | reverse complement strand
TCTAAAGTAGGAACACCAACAACGGGTTTATCCAATGCATATGCCATGGCCTTTATTGTTGTAACACCTATACGCAAACCGGTAAAAGACCCCGGCCCTGTAGAAGCCGCAAATACATCCACATCCTCCGGCTTCAGTTCTAATTCTTCCATTATTTCCTTTATCATTGGCAGAAGTTTTTGAGAATGAGTTTTTTTGTGGTTTAAAAGAAATTCACCCAGCAGCTTCTCATCCTCAATGACTGCCACAGTTGCTGCAATGGTAGAGGTGTCCAAAGCCAGTATCTTCATTTCCTGTTAATCCTTTCTTCATATTCCCTGTATTTCTCTCCATTAAGCCTGACTTCAATAATTCTTGCGTCCACACCCGAAGCAAGTTCCTTCTTGATGGTAATCCATATGTTCTGTTCAGGTATGAGTTCTTTTATCAATTCAGCCCACTCAATAACTACTATTCCTTCACCGTATAAATACTCGTCAAAGCCTATCTCAAACATCTCTTCGGCGTCGGATATACGGTAAACATCAAAATGATAAAGCATGGTAGCTGAATCATATTCATTTACTATAGTAAAAGTTGGACTTGTTATGTGTTCACTTATTCCTAAAGCCTGTGCAATACCGTTAACAAATACAGTCTTACCGGTTCCAAGATCCCCTGTAATGCATACAATATCGCCTTTTTTAAGGAGGCTTCCAAGCAAACGTCCGACTTCAACAGTCTCTTCCCTCGAAAAAGTCCTAAACCCTTTCATTTCCATCTCTCTCATAAACAATCTTTCCATTAATTATTGTAGTAACAACCCTTGTTCTGAATTCAAACGGATGCCCGTCAAAGATAACTATATCGGCATCCTTCCCTTTTTCCAGACTTCCTACCCTGTCACCAATTTCAGTCAGTTCTGCCGCATTGATAGTAATGGCCTTCAAAGCCTCTTGTTCATCCATGCCTTCCCTCACTGCCATTGCAGCACACAAAGTAAGATATTGGATCGGAGTGCAGGGATGATCGGTCATTATAGCCGTTTTGACACCTGCCTTTGCAAGAATTCCCGGTGTCTTGAGGCTTAAATTCCGCAGTTCAACCTTTGACCTGTCGGTTAAAGACGGACCGACTATTGCCGGTATGCCTTCATCAACAAGTATGTCGCAAATAAGGTGCCCCTCTGTACAATGCTCTATTGTAAGTCTCAGATTGAACTCTTTTGCAATACGTATTGCTGTGAGTATGTCATCTGCCCTGTGAGCATGTGCCTTCAATGGAATTTCCCTTTTTAAGACTTTTACCAAAGCCTCCAGCTTTATGTCATAATCAGGCTTGTCGTTTTCTTCAGGTTCATTTTGGTATTTCTCCAGAAGCTCCTTGTATTCTTTAGCTCTCTCAAAGCTTTCTCTCAATAATGCAGCCGTCGCCATACGTGTTGTAGGGGTCTGCTTTCTTTCGTTATAAACAGTTTTGGGGTTTTCTCCAAAAGCAATTTTAACAGCCACAGGATCCTTGACGACCATCTCTTCAATACGCCTGCCAAACGTTTTCAATGCAACAAACTGTCCCCCAATTACATTGGCACTGCCAGGACCAGTTACAACAGTAGTAACACCGTTTTGCACAGCTTCCGTAAAAGCTCTGTCCATATGATAAATTCCGTCAACAGCCTTTAAGTGAGGCATTATAGGGTCTGTCATTTCATTGCCGTCTTCACCCTCAAACCCAACTGAATCTCCCCACATTCCCACATGACAATGTGCATCTACAAGGCCTGGAAGAATATACTTGCCTTCTGCATCCAAAACAGTAAGAGGTTTCTTTATTTTTGCAAATTTCTTTTCAATAGCGCTGGTCATTTCACCTACTTCAATTATCTTTCCCTCACCAACTAAAATATATCCTATGTCGTAGTCTGTCCCGGACATTGTTAGAAGCTTGCCGTTCTTTATCAGTAACATTTTAACCTCCGAATATGATTCTAAAGCTATTATTCTTAAGCTATAAATATTTCACCCAATTTTATTACCGCTCAACAAAAATCAAGTTATATTTTATATTAATGTCTTACTAAATACAACAATGAAATATAAAGGATATATTTACTTGTTCATTTCCCTTATAACTAATCCGATCTATATAAACAATCAGAATTATATTATTAATTATATCAGGGAGGAATAACTGTGAAAGGAAGAGTAAAAGTTGTATTAATTACTGTACTATTCATCGTAGCCACACAAGTAGTAATTGTTCAGGCCATGGGCATAAACATTATAGACCTGGTCACGAAAAAAACCGATTCTCTTGCAGTATCAAGCACTACCGGAACCTCTGACAGCCTTGAACAGGCAAAACAAGAGGCCTTGTCCAGCACTTCTGCTTATATTGACAGCTATATTGGAGAAATTCAAAGTACTCTTGGTGACTATGTTGATGAAGAAGAGGCAATGGCGAAGCAGCAAATGTATTTAAAGGTTCAGGAAGTGCTTGATTCTTTGGAATCTCAAAAAGGTCAGGCAATTAGTGAAGGAAAAGTAAAAATAAAAATTAAGGTTGATGAAGAATTAAACAAAAAACTGTCTGAACTTGAAAGTGAAATCAGTATTAAAATTAAAGAGAAATTCAAATAACAGTACGGGTATATGACTAATATATGAGGATGTAAAAAATTCTGTGTAAAGTGAATTAGAAGACTCCTTCTTGGCAAGAATTGCAAATAACAAAAGCTAAGGAGGAGTTGTTTAATGTCAACATTAATACCATTTTGTTTTGCCTTTACTATAGAATTGTTAAACTGCTCATCACTAAAATCGTCTTTATCAAAAACAACCCAAACATGTCCATAAGGGATTGCGCTAAGACTTCTAATCATTATGGCAAAGTCGACCAAATCCTCAGTATTTCTGCCAGTCCCTTTTATATCCAATTCTATCTTGCTTTTTACATCAATTTTATCTTTATAAACTTTTTCTATTCTATCTTTTATTCCTCTAAAGTAATTAGGCTCTGTTTCTTCTCCTTCACATACAATCAAATACCTATAAGGTGCAATACGCCTTATATTTTCACTTCTTTTCTTCTTTTCTCCTCTTCTCTTTTTAAATAAATCGTCTGTGCCCATTATTTATCCTCCCATAAGTTAAACTCTCTTAATAATGGAACAGCCCCATATCTTCCTGACAGGTAATCTTTATTGTAAGATGCGTCATTTCTAACTTTTTTATCATTCTCAAGTTTATACTCCGAAAGAGAATATAGAGAGGAAACCCCTTCTGTATCTTTTTCTGTAAACCAAATTTGATCTCTTCTGAAAATTTCTCTGTTTAATGTGTATATGTCATGAGTTGAATAAATCAACTGAGCGCCTTTTTTATTAATATCCGGATTATTAAACATACCTACAATATATCTTAATAACAGTGGGTGCAATTTAGCATCTAATTCATCTACAAATAAAGTCGCTCCTTCCTCGAGGCACTGTATTATAAACGCATATACACAAAACATTTTTGTGTACCGCCGGATTCCTCCGAAAAAGGAATTTCTACCATTTCACTCCCATCCCGCATTTTATGTCTTGAATATACTTTATATTTTTCATTTCCATCTTCATCAGTTAAATTCTCCGCTTTATCAATTCTAATTCCATCAATATTT
The DNA here is from genome assembly GCA_012513545.1 of Clostridiaceae bacterium. Next base: position 773 of record JAAZCB010001302.1, on the reverse strand, counting down.
ATATCAATTGCCTTTAAAAACTTTTGTACACTATTAAGGTATGAATCATCTTGCAGCACTCTAGCTGGCAACAGTCTAGAAATGAAACTTTCAATTACATGCTGTGCATTTGTACTCTCCTTTATCCTGTTTTCTACAGTTGCAGGGGAAGATGTTTCCTTTGAGCTTTTTAGCCAGTCAAAAGTATCTTCTTGAGTGTAGCTGAACATGTAAGAATCTTTACTATATTTTTCAAGACCTATGGTAGTAAAAGTATCCGATATGTATTGGGCTGCTTTCTTATTTTCTTCAGTACCTGTTAATCTCCCTTTAAATTCCTTGGAGGCGAGCTTTCTTATAACACTTTCTGCAGTGATATATGAGGGCCGTTGCCTTATGTTTTGAGATGGTGCTGTTGAAACATTTGGTGAAGCAGTATGTATAGGTTTTGAACTCTGGCTGCAGCTACTTGAAAGCAGCATTAGAGCCAATATAAATAGTAGTATCCTTTTTTCAACATAGCTTTCTCCCTCCCATAAATTAGACTTATATTTATCTCTTATACTTAAAGACTAATTTAACAAGAAAACCAAGTCAATAAATTTTAAGAAAGCTTTCTTTCGTCTAGTTCTCCTCTACTATATCTATGCGTAATTCACTGAATAAAAAACCGCCAAGGGTTGATTCCCCCCTGACGGTTGTTGGTTGCAAAAACAAATTTTGAAAATTCGAATATACTTTTGTAAACTTTGAAATTATCTCTTTGAGAACTGAGGTGCTCTTCTTGCCTTTTT
>JAAZCB010000113.1 GCA_012513545.1 Clostridiaceae bacterium | reverse complement strand
TGGTTCGAATCCATCTCCCTCCACCATAATATTAAAAGTCCTTGAATCTCAAGGACTTTTAATATTATGGGCCATTTCCCGAAGGGAAATCAGGCAAAAAGAGAGGGACTCGATGTCCCGAAGCTTTTTTATAAGGGCCATTTCCCGAAGGGAAATCAGGCAAAAAGGTCTGATATTCCAAAATGTAATTTGAAATAAAAGAGGACAAACAAAAAGCCGAATACCCTTATAAGGTAGTACTCGGCTTTTTATTATCAGGTAGCATTAAATTCTACTTTCTTATGTTAACCTTGTTGGATTTATCGTCTGAGATGTTTTTAGTCTGCCTTACAATATAAAGGGGTCTGCCTTTAGCTTCGTCATATATCCTGCCTACATACTCACCGATAATCCCCAGGATTATAAGAGTTATTCCGTTGAAGAAAAGGTTTACGGCAAGGGTAGAAGCCCAGCCAGGTTGAATATGCTCGGTAAAAAGCCTTGTATAAACAACAACCAGAAGATATATAAAGCTTAACATAGATAGAAATATTCCAAAGTATGAAGCCAATTTCAAGGGTTTGTAAGAAAAAGAAGTTATGGCATCAAAGGCAAACTTTATCATTTTCTTTAAAGGGTATTTTGTTTCGCCTGCAAAACGTTTATCTCTGCTAAATTCAATTCCAATCTGCTTAAAACCTAGCCAGCTTATTATGCCACGTATATACCTGTTACGCTCATTAACCAGTTTAAGAGCGTCACATACTTTTCTGTCAATAAGCCTGAAATCTCCCGCATCAACAGGAATTTCAACATCGGTCATACTTCTGAGAAAGCGATAGAAAACCTTTGCAGTTATCTTCTTAAAGAAGGTTTCTCCTTTTCTTTCAATCCTCTTGCCATAAACGACATCATATCCCTCGCGCCATTTTTCAAGCATTTTAGGTATAAGCTCAGGTGGGTCCTGAAGGTCAGCGTCAATAACAACAATTGCTTCTCCTTCACAATAGTCCATTCCAGCCGTTATAGCAGTCTGGTGCCCAAAGTTCCTTGCGAAATCAACTAATTTGATTGTCTTATCCTTATTGCAGATTTCATATGCCATTGCAGCTGTTTTATCTCTGCTGCCATCATTAACAAATACAATTTCATATGCTTCATTAATAGAATCCATTACCTTCTTAAGCCTCTTATAAGTCTCAAGAAGTACTTCCTCTTCATTATACAAAGGTACTACAACCGAACAAACAATTTTTTCAGTCATTCAATTTCCCTCCCGCCAAATATTTTAAAAGTACCATCTATCAAACCATTTTAGTTTCTGCAAATCTGAGACAGGCACTACCGATCCGGATATACCAGGGTAGAATAATATAAATAATAGCATAACCACACCCAGATAAACAAAGGTTATATATTTTGTTTCACTGTATTTATCGTTAAGTTTCTTTATCACGTATACAATAGTCAGGATCAAAAATGGCACAATAGAAAAGTAATGGTATATGAAGGCTATTCTGGGGACTGCAATCCAGGGGACATACTGGAATATCATTGCTGCCAGTATGACCAGCATTTTCTTATCATACCGGAACATTCCCAGAAATAATAATGTTATACTAATCAAAAGACATACCCAAATAACAAACTGTGTACTTGTACTCACATAATAATCGCGGTCCTTTACGACATTGCGAAAACCCATTACGACAGCAATAAATGAAGAGGATGAAATTATGGAGGTGACAATCACAGATATATCAAACTTTGATGTAAACACCACTATTAAAGCAAGAACAAGGAAAATAGCAACCCACCATAAATCAAAATTATTCTTGATAATATATTTTATTGCAATGAAATCTTTAGGTATTGCAACATAAGCAAAGGATACAGTAGATAGCACGAACAGCATAACAAGATTCTTGTGTAGCTTTGATAAGGCCCATATGGTAACTGTAAGGAAAGCAAGAAGTCCAGTCCACCATACAGCAGGGTTTCCCATTGTTGTTATCTTTGAAGCCAGACCTAATGGAAGATGGTCATTAGGTGCGGAATAGAAGGCCATAGGGTATTTAATAAAAGGCCATTCCCACCAGGGAGACTGATAGGGGTGTGTATCTACAAGATCTTTGTGGTAACTTAGCATGGACTTTGAGTTTGTTATAAAAAGGTCGAAATCTGTTGCCCGTCCAGGAACCTGCATCCATGGAATATATGAAAGAAAGTAAATTACACCGGGTATGATAACGAAGAACAGAACACAACATAAAAGTGTTGTTGTAAGATTATTTGGATAACTTTTTACCCAATGGTTGTTCTTGACTTTTTTGCCTGAAAGTTTTTTATACTCATAGAATTCAGTTGATTTAGACAAAAAGAACAATAATGCCAGACCTACTGCTCCGTAAACAGCTATCCACTTGCTGGCTGCACCTAAACCAAAGAACAAACCGCTCAGGAACAAAGGCTTTAATGATTCCTTGAGTTCAAAGGCATAAGACTTGTTTACAAAGTAATCGTACATGTAATAATACATGAGAATAACAAACAATGTAACATAGCTGTCTATTGTTGATATTCTGGTCTGGGTAAAGTGCATGAAATCAAACATCATAAGGAAAGCACTGCAAAACGCATAAAACCTGTTATGGAAGATTTTCTTACCGAAAGCATACATTGCCGGTACCATAGCTACTCCAAAAAGGGTAC
>JAAZCB010001301.1 GCA_012513545.1 Clostridiaceae bacterium | reverse complement strand
TCCTTTGAAAATCATCGTGTCTTTTTATATCTGCATGCTTATCTACATTTAAAGTTTGTATTTTTACAGCATGCTCATAATCTGAAGCAAAGTATGGCTGTATTGATATGATAGGAATGTTAGTTCTCGGATGCAGTACTAATACTTCTCTAATAAGCTTTCTACCCATCTCCTTAGATATAATACCAAAAGGAAGAAACATATTATAAAAGTCATCATCCATCTCTTTGCTTAGCTTATATATCTTTGCATTTTCATCGGTAGTACAGTCAGTATAGTTTATTTTAACGTCATTTGCTGCTTCTACTCCATACCCGCCTTGTCTTGCTTTCCAATTACCATCATCAATATACCTTTCTGCATCCAGCTTACCAATTGATTTTGCAAAGCGTATTAAATAGTCCCTCCATTTTTTTGATTCTTCAGGCATATATATCTTTGATAGAAAATGAGACCTCTCACTGTTATTAGGACAGCACCAACACCCAACTCTATCATAACCTAATCTATAAGCATCGTTAAAATCTACACCCTCTGCAAGCATATAAAGCCATAAATCTATATCTTTCCAAAAAAATATCGGTGAAGCAACAGTTTGCTTTTGAATCTTTGCGTGTTCATTATTCTTTGTTATTCTATCAAACTTGCTTCTGCTTACTGACTCGGATTTCCTAACTCCATAAAAGGTTAATATTGAATTATAGTTCTTAAAAACAGAGTTAATTTTTCGCGTTATAGGCCCAGTTTTAAACATTGTACAACACCAACGCATGACCCTACTCGGTGGTCCGATATCTTCACATACATCATAGAAATTCAAGTCTTCATTCTTTGCTGTTCTAAGAATAGTTTGACGGTTATTCTTCTTAAACCTTTCAACATACTCTTTTGTTAACGGGAATTCTAATGTAGTATCTCCAAAAACATGTATTATCTGGGGAACTCCTAACGCTCTTAAAACCAAACTAGAAACAACAGTAGAATCTTTTCCTCCAGAAAACGAAACCATTATCTGTTGATCACAGTATCCTTCTCTAGCCTGCTTTATAAAACTAAAAGCCTCATCCTTTAAATAATTAAGCCTATCAATATTCGCTCTAATAAAGTTATTAATGTAATTATTAAAATAATCGTAATTTAAATTTGATTTATTCTTATCTAATTTCTCTATAATAGTGTCAATATTCGGACTTCTCATGTCTTTTGCACTGACAAAGTATCTGTTTTTCCTTGATCCGTTTACATAATACCTGTTCCCAATTGCAGCCCATACAAAATCTTTTTCATGCTCAAAAGGTTCTTTATTCTTTATAATTTCCATAAGGAACCTTTCCTCAGGGAAAACAGGGCGCAAATCAGCTGCTAAATAATGTGTTTTGCCGTTACATAATGTACATATATATTTATTGGTATCATTTGCATTTCTAATAATGGGAACATTACAACTTTCACACCAAAATATCTCAACAGGGATATCTTCCTGAGTTTTTTCATTACAGGATGGGCATAATTTATCAAGCATTTCTTTTTCACAACTTTTACACCACATATGTATCACCATCCATTCATTTTACATTACTATAGATTACTTCCAATACTTTGTCC
>JAAZCB010001300.1 GCA_012513545.1 Clostridiaceae bacterium | reverse complement strand
TCCTGTCACAGGGCGAGGTTTACGGCATAATAGTCATTTCTGCATATGTTGATGAAGTTTATGAGGAAATCTCCAGATTTACAAACACAGTCATCCTGATTTCAGCAACGGTACTCCTTTTTGTAATACTGTTTTCAATTTTAGTGGGTGAGCGTATTATAAGACCCGTCAGAAAGCTTACGGAAGCATCGAGGGAAATACTGAACGGGAAAATGGGTGTTGTTGCAGATATAAAAAGAGCTGATGAGATCGGAGTCCTTGCAAGAACCTTCAACCTGATGAGCATGGAGCTTCATAAAATAGAAACAGGTCGGAAAAGATTTCTGGGCAGTGTATCTCATGAACTTAAGACCCCTCTTGCCTCAATCAAGGCACTCATAGAGTCCCTTTCCTATGGAGAGACCGATGATGAGACATTAAAGGAGTACCTGGCGGATATAAATTCCGAAATAGACAGAATGTCTTCTCTTGTCAAGTCTTTGCTTACTGCTGAAAGACTTGAGGAAATCCAGCTTAAAATAATGCCTGTTTGCTTGAAAGACGAGGTTGAAAACATATTGAAGCTTTTTACACCAATAGCACAAAAAAGAAATATGCAGCTTCAGAACAATTGCAGTGGTGAGCACACAGTTGATGCTGACAGGGAGATGTTCAGGGAGGTTCTTATAAACCTTGTTGATAACGGTATAAAATACGGAAGGGATAATGGAAATGTGATGCTAGAAACAAAAATTGAGAAGGGTATTACCTGTCTTGTTGTAAAAGACAATGGCATAGGTATGGATGAAAAGGAGCTTCCGTTTATTTTTGATAATTTTTACAGAGTGGATGAGGCCAGGGCATATGACATAAGCGGAAACGGTATAGGGCTATTCATTGTAAAAAAAATATGCGAGATGCACGGTTTTGATATAATGGTAAAGAGCGAACCTTTTAAGGGTAGTGAGTTTATAATAAGATTTAATAAATAATAATATTATTGAATAATCTTTACACTTTCTTAACAATTTGACATACTTTCTAAATACCTCTCCTTTATTATTGTCATATAGACTAAATATTTGAGGAGGTATTATAAAATGAATATGTTTAAAACTTTTTCTTTGATTACTGCATGTTTTTTGGTCTTTACACTTATCCTTACAACGCAGCCGGGTATTGCCAAACCCGTATCTTTGGATACCGAGCCTGAACAAAGCATTATTTCCGTATCAGGGAGCGCCGATGTGATGGTTGTTCCGGATGAGGCAGTAATAACCCTCGGTATTGATACCAGGGATAAGGACATTTCAAAGGCTAAAGCTCAAAATGATGAGAGAGTCAACAAAATTATGGAACTGGCAAAAAGATTAAATATTGAATCGAAGCATATCAAAGTAGACTACATAAATATCAAACCTGGTGACATAAGCGCCAAGCCGGAATATAATTATTCTTATGACGAAGTATCTACGGAAAACAGGGGCTATGTTGTCAGAAAAAGTATTGTTGTAACATTGAAAGATCTCACGAAATTTGAAGAGTTCCTCACTGAAGTAGTAAAGAATGGCGCTGAATATGTGCAGAGCGTTCAGTTTAAAACCTCAGAGCTTAGAAAGCATAAGGATAAAGCCCGTGAACTAGCAGTGAAGGCTGCCAGAGAAAAAGCAGATGCAATGACAAGCGTATTAGGGCAGAAAGCCGGAAAAGCAGTGTCAATAAGAGAAGAGCAGGAGTACTACTGGTCCTGGTATGATTCGTGGTACAGCGGTTGGTATGGAGGTAGCGCGATCAATGCTTCAAACTATGTTCAAAACGTTGTATCATCAGTCGAACCTCAGAATTCTGAAGGAATTGAACCGGGGCAGATCAGAGTAAATGCAAGGGTAAGCGTTGATTTTATCCTCCAGTAAGTTGTGGTACAATTGTCACAAAGAACACTAACGGGAGGTATAAATTGTGAAAAGAAGAATTGTCGGGCTTATCATAATTATAGGACTAATTCTTTTGGCGGTATCCTGCAGCAGCAAGGAAGGCAACCATTTATCCGAAAATCAGGATATGATTATACCTCCCGAATCCGACTTAAATCAGTTTCAGAACTCAAACTTAAGAAATGTCGGCAGCGCTAATAATGCATATCAGCAAAACATTGTCAACAAACTTTATGACAGGATTGGCATAAACGGCAAGGCAATTGATTTTGATGTAAATGAAATAAGAATGTATGTATTGAATAAAAAAGACTCAACTGACAATGGCACGGAGTATGGCGACACTATAGATATATATGGCATAGAAAATGGCAAACTGGAAGCTTCCGTAGCACTGAAGGGTATGAATAGCTGCACAGCCATTGATGTTCACGGCGAAGAGCTGTATGCATATGATTATAAAAAGGGCAGTATCATCGTATTTTCCAGCGATGGAAGCTATAAACAAACATTTGATTTCGGTTATCCCGAGCTCGACATAAAGAAAATTCAGGTTGATGACTCAGGCAGGATATATCTTATGGCCTCCGGAAAAGCTCTTGAAAAGGCGTGCATTTATGTTTATGACAGAATAAAGCCCCCCTTTATCATAGATGCAAATCAGCTGGGAAAGCCTTTATATGACGGGCAAAAAGACTCATTCAGCTTTTATATTCAGGATTTCTGTGTTAGAGATGCCGAATCGATACTTATAAGAGTGGTTCCCGAGAGGATTTGCTTATATAACATCAATAGCCATAAGGTTGAAAAAGTAAGCTATTTGCCTGTTTCTGCAAACCTTATAGACTTTGATTCCGGCATTTTGTATTACTCATCGGAGATGAAAGTGAGTGTATTGGCAAATAGCTTTGCCAACTATCAAAGTGAAGGCAACCACAATTATGTAGGCAGATTGCTGATAAATGACAGGTTTGCCTGGTCATTGGACCCCACAAGCCTGACAGACTTTCAGCTTGGTGAGATTATTATACCCTATGAAAGTCAGAAGCGTTCCAAAATGAAGCAGAACAACAAGTATTTGTTCTTCCTGGATTATAATATTGAAGAGAATGCCAGCAACAGACATATTGAAAGCTCCATTTACAGAATATCAAAATAAGGTGAAGTAAATATAGGCATAGACAGCAAACAAAAACGAAAGGGCATAATAAATTGAATTCCCGGGCCGGTAGGGCTCGGGAATTCAATTTATTATGTTATGCAGCGTTACAGATTAGTGTCCTTTGGTAGCTTTTTGCGTTTCTTGACAGCTTCGGAGAGAAGATATTCAATTTGTCCGTTAATAGAGCGGAAGTCATCTTCAGCCCACGATGCCAGCTCTTTCCACAGGATAGGGGATAAACGCAACAAGACTTGCTTCTTCTCACCATCGTTTTTATTTTCAGCCATATCAATAAATGGTCCCGCTGTTCACTATGGGCTGAGCTTCTTTATTGCCACAAAGAACCACTAGAAGATTGCTAACCATTGCAGCCTTTCTTTCTTCATCCAGTTGAACAATATTATTGTCGCTTAGCTTCTCAAGAGCCATTTCAACCATGCCTACTGCGCCATCAACTATCATTTTTCTAGCGTCGATAATGGCAGAGGCTTGCTGCCTTTGAAGCATTGAAGCTGCAATCTCGGGAGCATATGCCAGATGTGTAATTCTGGCTTCGATTATTTCAAGACCTGCAATTGCAACTCTTTCCTGTATCTCGGCCTTAAGCTTGTCGGCTACCTCCTGGCTGCTTCCTCTCAAGGTCATTTCTTCTCCGCCTAACGACACATCGTAGGGATAAAGCCTGGCAATGTTGCGAAGTGCGGAATCACTTTGTATAGAGAGAAAAACTTTGTAATTATCTACATTGAATACTGCTTTGGCTGTGTTAACTACACGCCAGATTACTACAATCCCGATTTCTACTGGATTACCCAGAGCATCGTTGACTTTTTGTTTATTGTTATTTAGGGTCGCAGCCTTCAAAGAAATAGCTTTTCTTTGTGGCAGGTTCAGGTTAAGAGTTCCTGTCGGGTTAACCTGAGCTATAGGATTCTGGTCTTCGGTTCCAGTTGCCATGCCCTTTCCAACGGATGGATTTACAGCTGATACAAAGGGGTTCACAAAGTAATAGCCTTCGCCCCTAAGGGTACCGATGTACTTTCCAAATAATGTTAGAACGAGTGCTTCCTGTGGCTTAAGTATTTTC
>JAAZCB010001299.1 GCA_012513545.1 Clostridiaceae bacterium | reverse complement strand
TTACCTTGGGAGTAATTGATATAAATTGATCTTGTATCAGGTTCCCATATAACTTCAGCACCATAGCTTTCACTGACGAATCTGAGAGGAACAAAAGTCCTTCCGTCGGTTATTTCAGGAGGAACATCAAGAGGCTTCCGGAATTTGTTAACGTATGCATAATTAATGCCGATATACAATGTCATATCTACCGATTCATTATTAGCATCGACGCTTCGTTGAGCTGCATTCCAGCTTATCTCCATACCCAATGCCTCAAATATTTTCCTGAAAGGTACCAATGTTCTTCCATCTTTTATGTAGGGTTCCGGGTCGTTCGGATTTTCTCCGAAAATCAATTGTTTATTGTTCAGGTATATTTTGATGTCAGAGCCTGCTGCCATGGTGTGATTTGTGCCTGTAAATACTGTCCCCAGTGTAAGTCCCATGATAAATATTGTTGCGTAGATGACAAAACATGCTGCCTTTGATTTTAACCTTTTCAATTCCAATTCCTCCCCTAAAACTTGTTAAGGCTTTTAATTCTATTTTTATAGAAGTTTATTTATGTGTAATTATAAAGCTTAACATTTGTAACAACTGCTTGTTATAGATATGCTGAAAACCCAAATGAAATACAAAAAACTATATGTAATAAAGTTATGTAATAATGTACTGACAGAGATATACCGATATCTGAGAACTATAGTTTAACTGTTAACGATATTGTTGTCTCTGTTAACTGCTGCAAAAGCAGTAACTGTAAATCTTCTCCATCACTCCAATCAAATAAACCTCTAAATAGACTTTTATCCACTTTCATTATACAACAAACACCATAAAAAATAAAGTTTTTAGCTTTAAATTTATGAAAAAATATAGAAATAAATAAGAGTTTAAATATTTTATAATTAAACTTGGACAGAAAATTAAATAAAAAACAAATTTAAAGCATAATATTATTTTCGCTTATAGCCGATATATATGTATATAACTCATTTTACTGCATTTCAGAAATGGCTTGAACTAAAAAAAATCAGAATAGAAGGCGTATATTTATGGATTTAGCGACACTGATTGGTATAATAAGCGGAGTAGTATTTTTAGTATGGTCAATTTTGCTTGGCGGAAGTCTCCTGAGCTTTTGGGACCTTCCCTCAGTCATGATTGTTTTTGGGGGAGGAGCCGCTTCTATTCTTATATCCTACAGGATTAGTGAGATAGCAAAAATGATTAAGGTTGTCATAAAGGCATTTATGGGGAAGGAAGCGAGACCACAGGACAGTATTAAAGTTCTGGTTGACTTGTCCATGAAGGCAAGGCGTGAAGGACTGCTGTCTCTTGAATCTGAATATGAAAGTATAAATGATGATTTTTTAAAGCAATCACTACAGCTTGTAGTTGACGGTGTTGAGCCGGAAGTTATTGTAGAGTCTATGGACCTGGAACTTGAGAACATGAAGATGCGCCATGACAAGGGATCTGGTCTTTTTAAAACAATGGGAGCACTTTTTCCTGCATGGGGTATGATCGGAACACTTATTGGACTTATAAATCTTTTGAAGGCTCTTGATGATCCGTCTAATATAGGACCTTCCATGGCGGTAGCATTAGTAACAACATTTTATGGAAGTATACTTGCAAACTTTGTGTGTAACCCCATTGCAAACAAGCTGTCCATTAAGAGCAAGGAAGAGATTAACTTAAAAAGAATGATAATAGAAGGTGTTCTGTCAATTCAGGCGGGAGAAAATCCAAGGATACTTGAGCACAAACTGAAAACATTTCTTTCTCCTCAGCAAAAGCAGGATTATGAAAAGATAAACTCAAAAGGCTCTGAAGAAGCTGAGAAAGGTATTAATGGAAATAAAACTGTTGTAGAGTGAGGTGTGTTATGAAAGGTGGAAGAAAGCCAATGCCGGAAGATGATCCGCCGGAAGGCGCACCGGAATGGATGACAACATACAGCGATCTGGTTACTTTGTTATTGACATTTTTTGTACTTCTTTTCTCAATGGCATCTGTTGACAAGCAAAAGTTTGAAGCAGTAGCATATTCACTGCGTTCAACATTTTTGAACATGAGTAATGGTGAACTCTACGAAAATAACAATGGTAAGGATTTAATCAGTATTACCGATTTAACCGGACAACCAGAGGACGAGTACGATAAGAATACTAACAGGGAAGATTCGGATAAGAAAGGCAATGCGGGAAAAGGTAGTGTTGAAGAAAGGATTGATAATTTCAAGGATGAGGTTGAAGATCTTATAGCATTAATGGACCTTGGAGATTATATTAAAATAATAGACACAGAAAGAGAAATAATATTGAGAATAAATTCGGTTATACTGTTCGATTTGGGGAAAGCAGATATAAAGTCATCGGGAAAGGAAGCTTTAAAGAAGATGGGAGAACTTCTCAAAGAACTTGACAGTGATGCTGTAGTACAGGGGCACACGGATAATCTTCCTATTAACACAATGCTTTTTCCAACCAACTGGGAGCTTTCAACCAAGAGGGCTACGAATGTAGTGCTTTTTCTGATAGATGAATGCACACTTAAGCCACAAAAGCTTACTGCGACCGGTAATGGAGAATTTAAGCCTGTGGCACCGAACGACACGGAAGTAAACAGGCAGAAGAACAGGCGTATAGACGTTGTTATTCAAAAGAAGGATATAAAATAATGATTATGGATAATAAAATAAAAAAAGGAACACCCGTAAATAAGGTGTTCCTTTTTGCTAGGGCTATTTCCTGAAAAGATATCAGGTAAAAAGTGAGGGACTCGATGTTCAAAGTTATTATTAGGAAATAATTAACTAACAAATACAGTTATTGAGTTTGCAATTATTATAAGGTATAATGAAAATAAAAAATTGTGAGGATTATAATGAATAATTCAGATATAATGAAGAAACCTGCCCATATGACAAGTATAGGCGGACAGGCACTTATTGAAGGGCTTATGATGATGGGACCCCAAAATTATGCCATAGCAGTCAGAAAGCCCGATGGAGAAATAATTGTTGAAAATAGACCGACGCCTAAGAGAAGCAAGTTCTCAAAGATTCCAATAGTAAGGGGCGCGGTGGGACTCTTCAAGCAAATGGTAGTTGGTCTGAAAGCCCTTATGTTTTCAGCAGAGTTTGTTGATTTGGAAGTCGAGGAAGATAAAGATAAAGGTCCCTCAAAGCTTGACATTTTTCTAGAGAAATTATTTGGTAAGCTTTTTGGAGATAAGGTTCAGGATGCACTTATATATTTTTCGGTAATTCTTTCTCTTGCTTTCAGTGTAGGACTGTTTATGCTTTTGCCGAATTTTATTGCAGGATTTTTGCCGCTTAACAAGGAAGAACAATCAGATAAGATTATTTTGAATCTTTTTGAAGGAGTAGTAAGGATTGTTCTGTTTTTTTCATATATTGTCCTGGTATCAAAGCTTAAAGATATAAAGAGGGTTTGGCAGTACCATGGTGCAGAACATAAAACCATACACTGCTATGAAAATGAAGAGGAGCTCACAGTTGAGAACATAAAGAAGTATTCTACCAGACATCCGAGATGCGGCACTTCATTCCTCTTTACTGTCATGATCGTCAGTATTCTGGTATTTTCATTGACGCCATGGATTGGGGTCTGGCAGAACATAGTTATTAGGCTGCTGCTTCTTCCGCTGGTTGCAGGTCTGTCTTATGAGATAATAAAATTTGCGGGACGAAGTGAGTCAAAGCTTGTAGGTATATTAAATATACCGGGACTGGCCTTTCAGAGATTTACAACAGATGAACCTGATGACAGCCAGATTGAGGTTGCTATTGAGGCAATGAAGAGTGTTCTGGTAAAAGACAGGGAAGAAGACAAATGGTAAGGTGGAGAACAGTTTGATTTTAAAGGAAGCTCTTACAAATGGAATAAACTCTTTAAAGTCTGCGAATATACAAGCCCCGGTAATTGAAGCCGGGGTAATATTATGCCACACATTAGGTTGCAGCAGGGCTTATCTCTATTCACACGACGACTATGAGCTTATGATTGGCGAAGTTGAAGCTTATGCAAGGATGATTGATGAGAGGGTCAAAGGCAGGCCATTACAGTACATTACAGGCAGTCAGGAGTTTATGTCACTGGATTTTATAGTTACACCCGATGTACTTATACCGAGGCAGGACACAGAAGTACTTGTTGAAGAAGTGATACATCATGTCAGCAGTTCTCGAAAGGATAACCCTGTGATACTTGATATTGGAACAGGTTCCGGCAGTATTGCGATAAGCCTTGCCCATTATATTAATAATTGCAGGGTTTTTGCCATGGATATATCAAAAGATGCATTGGGAGTAGCACGCATTAATGCACAAAGGTGTGGAGTATCTGAAAGGGTTGTCTTTATAACGGGGAATATTCTAAAGTGTCCTGACAGTTTGGAGTCCTGTTTAATGCCTGGAAATAGTGGAAGGTCAAAGGACGGACCAAGCTTTGATGTTATAGTATCAAATCCTCCGTATATTCCTACAGCAGATATTGCAGGCCTTGAATTGCAGGTCAGGGATTTTGAGCCCCATCTTGCACTTGACGGAGGTATTGATGGTCTTGAATTCTACAGGTCTATAGTCAAAGCTGCTCTTGATTATGTCAAGCCAGAAGGTCTTATAGCCTTTGAAGTAGGTGTCGGACAGGCTGATGATGTTGCCGGCCTTTTGGAAAAGGGGTTTCAGAATATAAGGATAGTAAAGGACCTATCGGGAATTGACAGGGTTGTAACGGCTGTGAGAATACACTTCTAGTCGTTCCATATACTGATTATGCCGGTACTTTGGAGGCTTTTTATAAAAATGAGAAGGATAGGCCCGATAAAGAGTCCGGAGAATCCGAAAATAAGAAAGCCAGTATACATAAAAATCAGAGCGGCCAGGGGGTGAAGCCCGGTTTGATACGCAACCAGCCTGGGCTCTAGAATTTGCCTTATAATTATTCCCAGGATATAAACTACGGTGAGGCCAAGAGCCATATTAAAATTGCCTGTTATAAGGCTCCACAGAATCCAGGGTAAGAATATCATATTTGTTCCGAGTACGGGTACAGCATCGGACATAGCTGTTAAAAATCCCATAAGCACAGCATAGTCAGCCCCGATTATCATGAAACCAAGTGTAGCTTCAACGAAGGTAATTGAAACTAATATAAGCTGTGCCTTTATATACCCCAAAATGGCTGATACTGTGTCACTCTTAATTCCTGATATGTTTTTCTTGTAGCGCTTCGGAAACTGTCTGTATAAAAAATTTATGATTGTATGTCTATCACTGCTTATAAAATAGGAAGAAAGCAAAGTAACAGTTATAAACAACGCTAATTTTGGAATTGACGTAAGGCTTTCAAGGATTGATGAAGCTAATCCGGAAATAACTCCTTCGACCTTAGGCAGTATTTTCACAAGATTTGATCCAAAGGCTGAAGAAATATTTTCCGGAAGGTTATAGTAAAATAAACTTGCTCTGTCATAGTAACCGGTCAGAAGTGTCGATACAGCTTCAATGTATTGCGGAAGGCTGCCCTTAAGTTTTATCAGTTCATAATAAACTTTCATTACAATAAGCGTTATGACAAGAGCAGCAACACATACGGTTATAATAAGCGATATGACGGCTGCTGTACTCCGGGGAATTCTGAACTTTTTTAAAAGGAATACAATGATAGGCTCATTTATTGAAGAAAGTATTATTGCAATTATAAATGGAGCAAAGAAAATAAAACAGTAAGATATACCTATATATACCAGCACCAGGATTCCAAGGATTATGACTAGACTTCTTAATGAATTTTTAATTTTTGAGTTTTCTGTAAGCATATACATACCTGTTTGAGAGAATTAGCTTCTACAGCTTTTTATTATATATATATAATATATGACAGGATTCTTACAGTCAGCACATGGTAAAATTTAAAAGGAAATAATTTCTTTTGTACAAGAGTTTGTTACCGATGATATAAGTCCTGTATGGCTGAAAAAAATAAAGAAATTTAACTGTAAATATTGATTAAAGTATAATTCGGATACTTAACAATTTGACTTATTACCTGGTAATAAATATAATTGTATATGCTGTATAAGTAGTGTATTCTCTAATTGAGAAACACTATACCAGGTGGCCTTGAATCATGTATGAAGGTCGAAAATTGCATAGAATGTGCTTTTTAATTATTCATTCCCTGGAATGGATTATAAAAGGCATCTTAAAACACCTGTCAATGGAGCCAGGTAAGGGCTAATCGTTTAAGCTAAGGGACTATTGGTTTTGGTATTTGGTAGTCTTATGTCGGAATAATTATAGATATAAAGTAATATATACAGATAGATTATATAGAATCAGCTTCGAAATAATAATTTATATAATTATAAAATATAATCAAATGGGGTTATGTGTATGACTTTTCAAAGAATGTTCAAAGGTGGGGCGTCTGTACCTCACTTAAAAAACACAGCCGGTTGCGAAACAATCAAAATGGGTGTTCCGCAAAAGGTTGTTATTCCAATGCTTCAGCACATTGGCTCACAATGCGAACCTTGTGTCAAAAAGGGTGATACCGTTAAGGTTGGACAGATTATCGGAGACTCTGAAAAATTTGTTTCAGCTCCCGTTCATTCAAGCGTATCAGGTATTGTCAGCGATGTAGCACCAATGCTTTACCCGGGCGGAGTTTTTGTAAAGTCGGTTGAAATTAAGACTGACGGTAAGCAGGAAATACATGAAGACGTTAAACCTCCGGTCTATAAGGACAACAGTGAATTTCTAAGGGTAATAAGACAATCGGGTTTGGTTGGACTTGGCGGTGCAGGGTTTCCTGCTCATATCAAGCTTGCCCCGCCACAGCACAAAAAAATTGATACCCTCATTGTAAATGCTGCCGAATGTGAGCCGTTTATTACTTCTGATTACAGGGAGATAATTGAAAACTCCTGGAATGTTATAAGCGGAATAAACATTATCATGGAAATAATGGGTATTAACAATGTTCTTATTGGGATAGAAGACAACAAGCCTGAGGCCTTGAAGGAAATGACAAATGTTGCAGCAACAAGTGACAAGATAAATGTCGTAAAGCTCAAATCGCGATATCCTCAGGGAGCCGAAAAAATGCTGATTTATGCCGTTACTGGAAGAAAGGTTCCTCCGGGGAAGCTTCCTTCAGATGTGGGCGTTATAGTAATGAATGTAAACAGTGTGTCTTTTGTATCGGAGTATGTAAAAACAGGTATTCCCCTTATAAAGAAAAGGGTAACGGTCGATGGACCGGCGGTAGCAAACCCTTCAAATGTTGAGGTGTTGATCGGAACCAGTCTGTCGGAGGTATTTGAGTTCTGCGGAGGCTTCAAGGCGCCTCCTAAAAAGGTTCTGATGGGCGGTCCTATGATGGGAATTGCACAGTTCTCACTCGAAACTTCAGTAGTAAAGCATACAAATGCACTTATAGCTTTTGACGAGAAAGCGGCAGTACTTCCTAAACCTGGTGCGTGTATAAGATGTGGAAGGTGTGTCTTTGCCTGTCCCATGAATTTGCTTCCGCTGTCTCTTAATAATAATGCTTTGAAGGAAAATATTGAGGAGCTCAACAAGTATAATGTGAGTGACTGTATAGAATGCGGGAGTTGTTCATATGCCTGTCCTGCGAAAATACATCTTGTACAGTCGATAAGGCTTGGTAAATCGCTTGTAAGACAGGCAGCATCGAAAGGAGGAAATTAGTTTGGATAACAGCTTTGTAGTGTCTTCATCACCACATTTAAGGAATAGTGCAAGTACTTCCGGAATAATGAGGGATGTTATAATAGCTCTGCTTCCTGCAGCGGTTGCAGGAATATATTTTTTCGGACTAAAGGCTCTATTGGTTATTATGGTAACAATACTCTCGAGTGTTATTTCTGAGTATATAGCAAGGAGGGTAATGAAAAGGGACAACACCCTTATGGATTACAGCGCAGTTGTAACGGGGCTTCTTCTCGCACTAAACCTTCCGTCTACAATTCCCTTATGGATTGCAGCGGTTGGAGGGGTTTTTGCCATAGTAGTTGTTAAGCAGCTGTTCGGAGGTTTGGGGCAGAACTTTATGAATCCTGCGCTTGCGGCAAGGGTGTTTCTGCTTATAGCATACACAGGCCACATGACTAACTGGGTAAACCCGAAAGGAGTGGACGCGGTATCCTCTGCAACACCCCTGGAATTACTGAAGACAGGTGCTGCCGGGATTCCTTCCTACGCACAGCTTTTCTTTGGAAACATTGGCGGTTGTATCGGTGAAACTTCAGCTGCAGCGCTTATTTTGGGGGCACTGTATCTTTTATTCAGAGGGGTAATAACTCCTGAAATACCCTTAACTTATATTGGAACTGTTGCAGTGTTTACCTGGGTATTCGGCGGTGACTCGTTGTTTACGGGTGACGCTTTATACCACATACTCTCAGGGGGACTTATCCTTGGCGCATTCTTTATGGCTACCGATTATTCAACCTCCCCCATGACAATTAAGGGACGGGCAATAATGGGGCTCGGATGCGGTCTTCTGACATCGCTCATAAGGCTGTATGCAAGCTATCCCGAAGGGGTATCCTTTGCAATAATCCTTATGAACATTGCTGTTCCTCTTATTGACAGGTACACGGTACCAAAAAGCTTTGGAGGTGAAAAAGCCGTTGCGTGATATAGTTATTTCAACAGTTGTTCTGTTTTTGGTTTGTACTATTGTCGCAGTGTCCCTTGCATTTACCAATGCAGCTACCAGGGATGTAATACTTGAGCGGACGCTGGAAAATGAGAATCTGGCCAGAAAGGAAGTATTTTCAACGGCCGATGATTTTAGTAAAATTGAAAATCTTGAATCCATAACTGCAGGGAAAGATGGACTTTCCAGGGTTAAGGAGGCATATAACGGAACTTCTAACGGGGAAAAGGCCGGAAGAGTATTTTTGATAGAAAGTAATGGTTATGGCGGCGTTATAAAGATGGCTGCCGGTATTGATAAAGACGGAAAAATTATGGGAGTCAAAATAATTGAAATGAATGAAACACCGGGGCTGGGCTCAAAGGCAAAGGAAAAGCCGTTTATTTCCCAGTTTGGCGGTATAAACCCTGAGGAACCTCTTGCAGTTGTAAAGAGTGGCAAATCCAGGGATAGTGAAATAAATGCCATCAGTGGTGCAACGATAACTTCAAAAGCAGTAACAGAGGGTATACAGGCTGCTATAGATGTAAATACGCTGCTTAACGAAAGAGGGGATTTATAAAAAATGAGTGCGCTAAAGACTTTAACAAATGGGTTTATTAAAGAGAATCCGGTATTCAGGCTGGTTCTGGGAACGTGCCCAACCTTGGCCGTAACTACGAACGCAAAAAACGGCATTGGGATGGGAATTGCTGCCATGCTGGTGTTAATGGGGTCTAATGCCGCAATATCTCTCTTAAGAAAGGTTATACCCGATAAGATAAGAATACCCGCATATATAACTATAATTGCAGGTTTTGTTACAATTGTACAGCTTTTACTGAAAGCATATTTCCCTGAATTGGACAAGGAGCTTGGTTTGTTCATACCGCTTATTGTTGTAAACTGTATTATACTTGCGAGGGCTGAAATGTTTGCCAACAAAAATAAAGTGTTCCTGTCCGTTCTTGATGGTATAGGAATGGGTATAGGATTTACAATAGCTCTTCTTACAATAGGAACTGTAAGGGAAATACTTGGGAATGGAACCTGGTTTGGAATGAATGTAACCGCAACACTTTTCGACCCTGCAATAATAATGATACTGCCGCCGGGAGGTTTTCTGGCCTTCGGAATAATTATGGCTGTTATCAATAAGTTCTCAGCAGTTAAAGTTGAGCATAAAGGCTGTTCATCATGTCCAATGCCATGCGGTGTTTCTGCTAAAGGTAAGGAGGCTTAGAAATCAATGAATCAAACAATTGCAATAATTATAAGCGCAATACTGGTTAAGAATATGGTTCTGTCAAGGTTTTTGGGTATTTGTCCTTTTCTTGGGGTATCCAAAAAGCTTTCCACGGCTGTAGGTATGGGAGGCGCGGTTGTATTTGTTATGACCCTTTCCTCCGGTATTACCACTGCAATTTATAAAGCTATTCTTGACACCGAAAACTTAAGGTATCTAAAGACAATTGTATTTATACTTGTAATAGCTTCACTTGTGCAGTTTGTTGAAATTATACTCAAGAAATTTGTACCGCCGCTTTATAAGGCACTTGGGATTTATCTTCCGCTGATAACTACAAACTGTGCGGTTTTAGGTGCTGCCTTACTGGGTATTGACGAAGGGTACAGCGTATTTAACTCAACTGTATTCGGATTTGGAGCGGGAGTTGGTTTTACCCTTGCACTTGTTCTTTTTGCAGGGGTGAGGGAGAGACTTGAGTATTGCGATATTCCTGAGTCCTTTAAGGGTCTTCCGATATCTCTTGTGGCAGCAGCACTGGTTTCGGTCGCATTCCTTGGCTTCCAGGGGTTGTTTGGTATATAGCTTGAAGGATTTTAAGTATCTTAGAGGGGTTGTTGAACATGTTTGGTGAAATTATAACATCCGCCTCCATATTGGGAGGATTGGGGCTGGCCTTCGGTCTGGGGCTTGCGATTGCCTCGAAGAAGTTTGAAGTAAAGGTTGATGAAAGGATTGCCCTGGTGAGGGAGGTTCTTCCCGGAGCGAACTGCGGTGCATGTGGACAGACGGGCTGTGATGCTTATGCAGAGTGTCTGGTTGAAGGTAAATGCAGTATAAACGGCTGTCCGGTCGGGGGAGAGGAACTGGCGAGTAAACTCAGTGAAATTCTTGGAGTGAAAGCCGGGGTAACAGTGGCAAAAACAGCAAGGGTAATGTGTGCAGGTATCTATTCATCCTGTAAGGTAAAGTTTGATTACTCAGGTCTGGAGGATTGTCTTGCTGCGAGCAGCCTTCATGGTGGTCCGTCTGCTTGTGCCTACGGATGCGTCGGACTTGGAAGCTGCGTAAGGGCGTGCCCTTTTGATGCGATAGTTATTATTGACGGTCTTGCAAGGATAATTGAGTCTAAATGCAAATCCTGCGAGAAGTGTGTGGCTGTGTGTCCTAAAAAGATAATTGAAATGGTGCCCAGGTGCGATGAGTATACAGTATCCTGCAGCAGTATGGACAAGGGAGCAGTTGTAAGGAAGAACTGCAATGTCGGCTGTATTGGCTGCGGAAAATGCTCCAAGGTTTGTCCTTCAGAAGCCATTATGGTAAAAGGAACACTGGCTAAAATTGATCCTGAAAAGTGCACCAATTGCGGAGAATGTATGAAAGTATGTCCAACAGGTGCTATAAACAGGTACAGATGTGATTATTAAGATATAGGGGGCGTTATGCCCCCTTTTACCACTACTTTTTGGTTACTAGTATTTGATTGCGGCCGTTCTTAAAGGATTTTCTTACGGAGTATCCTCTCATTACCAGAGTGTCGTATATTGTGTCCGTTTGGTTAAAATAATTGTTTCCTACATCGAGTATCAAGGTTTCATCTTTTTTTAACTCTTGTGAGATCATATCAAGAGTTGAGTCAATATTCAGGTTTTCAGCATTTATGCTTTTGTTATTTTCCTCCATGGTGAACCTCCCTATAGGTTAATTTTACCTGAAATTTTAAAGTGATTGAATTTTTGATAAGCTTCATATAATGATAGTATTAGCATAAAAAAGCTGGTATAATCCAAGTATTATATTGATTCCATAATTTTTTAAGGAGCATGTATGAAAGAAACAAACATTGTCCTGGTGGGAATGCCGGGCGCTGGAAAGAGTACTATCGGAGTAATTCTGGCAAAGGCTACGGGAAAAACATTTATCGACACTGATCTTATTATACAGCAAAGGTATAACAGACTGCTTCAGGATATAATTAATGATGAAGGTATTAATAACTTCCTTTCAAAAGAAGAGAGCATTGTTACAGCTCTTGATGTAAAAAATCACGTAATTGCTACAGGCGGCAGCGTAATCTACAGCAATCAGGCTATGGACCATTTGAAAAGGGATAGCTTAATT
>JAAZCB010001298.1 GCA_012513545.1 Clostridiaceae bacterium | reverse complement strand
TGTATCATTTCCAAAAGCATTCCCTGATAATTGGGTGTTTGTAATTTCTAATTCCACAGCATTATCTGATTTAAGCTTTATGGAATTGTTATCTGTAATACGTGAATTTTTCACCATAATACCTTCTGATGAATCAATAAGGAACAATTCATTCCCGTTATTATTCGAAAACACACAATTGTCAAAAACAGCATTTTGCAAATTGCTTGCGTTTACCGCTCCAGAGGTACATTCTTCAAGAATAGAATCCAGTACATTAATACCCTTAACACTGCGTACACTAATTGCATATGATCCGCAGCCATAAAGATCACATGACTCAATCTTAATATTATTAGAGCCGGCAAAATACAATACAGCCGCAGTACAGCCATCACTGTTTATAGAACCGTAATCATTAAGCCCATGGCCGGCTATTATATTTTTTAACACTATGTTTTCAGAATCAAAAAATGATAAAACCCTTTCATCAGTCCTTCGTGTAACAATTTCGACCTCTCTGTCTCCCAAACCTTCTATTGTGAGGTTTGCAACATTTTCAATGAACAACTCGCCAAACGTGTTTTCATCATACTCACAAAACCATCGGACGTAGTCATTCTGTATTCTATGTGTCAGATAATTTAAATCATACACCCCGGGCTTTAATAAAATCTTCCTATTCGGACCTATTGATTCCACAAACTCATAGACATTAGATACAGTAACCTCGTTATTTATTAACTGAGGTAATGTCTTTTCATATTCTGTTAACGGTTTTGAGTCCAGCTTGTAAAGTTTTCTATTATCACGGGTATTACTCGATTCAACTACAAATCCCGAAACATCCCATTCATAATCATTGAACCTGAATAGCCCCTCGGTAACCCTATAACCTATAGCAATAGTTCCTTCCTTCAGCTCTACAAATTGGCCGGCTGCTGGAAGTCCAAGGCTCTCCATATCTACGGAATTTATTACGCCATTCTCATATGTAAACAACTGGTATTCAGGATATTCCCAACCTGATTCATCTTCCATCAGAAAAATCTCACATGATCCACCTTTTATATAATCCTCTATGTCTATAAAAGTGTAAGCATCAAAAAGCTTATCCGTATATGCCAATTCAACAAGCCTATTATCCTTCCACCCAAGGATAGTCAACACAACTTTCTCATCTTCGCTGTATTTATGGGTATAGGTGATTAATATTTCATTATGCCTGTCATTGTCAATATCAGCTGAAACAATACCGCAAAGTGTATTTGCCTTCATATATATTGAACTGTTTTGTGCAAGAAAATCCGAAGTTTCACTTTTAGTTTTACCTTCCTTGATTTTTTCGGATGCAGCATTATTTAAGTTATTAAAATCGATAGGACAGGGTTCTTTATAAATCTCTCCTCTTTGTGCTCCAATTTTATCAACCTTAAGCCAATGTCTTTTGTTAATATCTATCAAGTTTATATTATTTTTATCCGTTTCTGTCAAATATTCTTCTACATTGTCCCTTATGGGTACATACCCTGCTAAATTTGAAAAAATGCTTTTATATCTCTCAGTTTTAAATATGTATCCGTGTCTTGCAAGTATTGAGCATCTTAGAATACTTAACTTTTCACCATCAAGTTCTTTAATATCATCATAGGATAGCCTTTTCTCAAGGCTTATTGTACGATTATCCAAAAGAATTTCGGTTAAAGATAATTTATTTAAATCCGGTTGCCCTGGTGTTATATTTACGACATTAGATTGAGCTCCAGTTGCAGTAGCAACAGGAGTGATTACAACTTCTGACGTATTGTCAGGCTCCTGTTCAGGGCTTCTGACACACGAAACAAATGTCAATATTAATACGATTATAACAATACTTTCAATAAATTTCTTCAATCTCAAATCCTCCTGATAATGGCTTAACACCAACATATATAAATATCGAAACAATATAATACAAACAATAGGTTTTTCTTTTTGGTGCACCAGAACTTCTTAGACTTTATTGCTCCTTTAGTTTATGTTTTTCAACATCCTCCCTGCGTATCTGAGCACGTTTGATTTTTCCTCCGATAGTTTTCGGAAGCTCCTCTACAAATTCAATAATTCGTGGATACTTATAAGGAGCTGTCACATGCTTAAC
>JAAZCB010001297.1 GCA_012513545.1 Clostridiaceae bacterium | reverse complement strand
GCGCAGGAGGGCCTGAATTTTTGCGGTAAGCACTTGAAGATCAAAGGGCTTTGCAATAAAATCGTCGGCACCCGTGTTTATAGCCATGAGAACATTCATGTTATCTGCAGAGGAAGAAAGAAAGATGACCGGTACCTTTGACACTTCTCGAATTTTTGTACACCAGTGGTAGCCGTTGTAGAAAGGCAGCGTTATATCCATGAGTACGAGGTGGGCTCTGCATAAAATAAACTCGTCAAGTATCTGTTTAAAATCGTGAGTGCAATACACCGTAAAGTCCCAGGACTCAAGGTGTTTTTTAAGAGAATTTGCAATGGTTTGATCATCTTCTACTATATAAATGGTATACATCGCCTTGTACTGTATCAAAAGGAAGAAGGTTTATCCAGTGTAAAAAGAACCAAAAAAGCAGGCAAACCTCCTTTAAAATAGCTGAATATGTGTTACAATGCAGTTATAGATATATTTTAAGTTTACAGGAGATATGTATGAAAACTAAAAAATTCTGTATAAAAGCTATTATTTTTTTTGTACTTATAGTTTCTTTGAGTTCTTTTTCATTTGCTCAAAGTGCAGCATTTTTTACCACTGTACTGGAAGCTGAATCCGTTTCCTGGGAACAGGCAGTCTATCTCGTAATGGCTGGCAGTGAAAGAT
Source organism: Clostridiaceae bacterium (assembly GCA_012513545.1). Next base: position 861 of record JAAZCB010001297.1, on the reverse strand, counting down.
TGCCGGAAGATGCTGATCCAAATCAGGCATGGCAGCTTTTCACCGAAACACAATGGATAAAGAAAGTTCCAGAGCCTCAAAGCCCTATTAAGACTTCACAGTACAGCCGGCTCATTGCAAGAGCTTTTAAGGTTAAGGGCGGACTTTTTTACACAATATTCAAAAATGACCGCTATTCATATAGAGAATTAGTGCATAAAAATGTAATTCCAGGTTCTATGGATCCCGGTTCAGCTGTAAAGGGTACAGATGCTCTGAAAATTTTGGATAAAGCAATATCCTTATTTCCCGTGGATGCTAATGCGGAGGATAAATAAAATGAAAAGAAAACCAATACTAGTATGCATGCTTATTCTGCTTTGCCTGTCTCTTCCTCTTTCCTCTGTTGATTTTGGATTAAACATTGGAAATGTAAGCGATTTTTCCAGAAATGTTCAAAATATATTCAGTCAAACTAATTCTGCTGTCTTATGGCTTAATACACCCATAAAGGATTTTTCATTTGCCGCTTCTGTAGTTTACAAATTTAACTATACCTGGACATCACTAACCGGATCTTATATTAAACCTTATTATTTTGACGTCGGCAGCTTTGAATTTTCAGGATTTATACCGCTGCCGGGAAACACTCCCAGCGGTATAAGGTTTGATGCCGGCCGTATTCAGGCTGATGATATAACAGGGAAGATTTTTTCAACAAAGAGCGACGGTTTGAAAGTATCTTGGGGTATCAACAATACCACGCTTGGTGTACAGTCCTACTATACCGGTTTAACCCTCAAGAGCAACAGTTCTATATTTCTTTCCCCGCAGGATACTGAAGACATTGATAACGAGGATGTAGTTTTTGGACCATCACGT
>JAAZCB010001296.1 GCA_012513545.1 Clostridiaceae bacterium | reverse complement strand
CAATTAATTCACTAAATGTAAATTCTTTTCCACCAAACTCAGATTTTACAATCTTTTCAAAACTGTTAAAGTTTAACTTCGACATATCAACAAAGTCAATTTTATTCGCTGTAAGTTCCCCTCTAAAAGCTTTTTGCATTAGAGATTTAAATAGAACATCAATTTCATCTGCGGATTGGTTTTGATATTGTTTTAGTTTTTCCACCTTTTGGGCAATGCTAACAAATTTGTTTTGAAGCGTGATTGGAGGATTAATTAATCGAATTTTTTTTACCAAATCAAAATTTAAACCTGCTTTTACTGCAGACTGATTAAATCTTTCTATTTGACTTTTGCCATATTTGCTTTCAATACAGTATGCTGCAAAAATTGGGTTTACCTTTGTTCTATCCAATCTTAATAATGCTAAATGTTGGTTAATGTATGCCCCTTGTTGTGCAATCTCTTCATCAACGACAGCAGTTCTTCCTAAGTCAGCTGTAATACTTATTAATAGATCATAAGCCTTTACCCTAGTTCTTCTAGCTTCAGCACTTACAGGAGCATTAACATACGTTTTTCTAGAAAGGTCTAACTTGCAATTCTTTACATTCTGTATTGTGATAAAAATTTCTCCATTGTTTGCAAAGTACTTTGACCAACCTCTTGATCCGCTTGTAATAAAGTTTAATACTTCACCAACATTTATAAAATTCCATCTCATGGAATTAATAAACGGATCTCCAAACATCTCAATAAAAACTGACTGCAAATACTTATCAGCAAGTTCATCAGCCTCTTTACGTCTTTGTATTGCTTTTTCAGCTCTTTCAAGGATTGAAACAATTTTCTTCTGCTGATCAAGCGGTGGAAGAAAAAATTCAAATCTAACAAATTTCCTTGATATACCTCCAACTGTTGCTCCTCTAAAATCTTCTAACACTTTTCTATTTCCCTGGTCTGATAATAAATAATAGAATAAAAACTTACTGTTCAATTCTTTTCTTGTTCTTATAAGAAATACATGTTCATTAATTGCTGCTTTACTATATGGAAAATCGTTTGTAACATATGACACTTTCCCAGTTGTAGCACCATCCTTAACTATCAATATATCTCCTTCTTTTATTCTTCCAGAAGTTAAGTTATTGAAATATTCCTCAGGTATATACTTCATATTTGTAAAATCAAACCTACCATCAGATGTAAGATGTTCCCCACCTATACTAGGAACTCCTTCATTAATTGCCCCACCCTTGGGTCGCTTTCCAGACTCTAATGATTCTATATAATCTTCTAAAATTATTTTCTTCCATGAACTTGTAACAACGCTTTTACTCATATATTTATCATTTCCTTCAACTCATTAATTTCCTGCAATATCTCACTTTCCAACTCAATAATCCTATCCATAATAACTTTCGGATTCTCATATTCAACCTCTTCATGCTCAACTTCCTTATATTTATTTATAGCCAAATCATAATCATTTTCCTCAATATCAGCCTTCTCAACCCAAAACCACTTATCATTTTCTTCCGGCTCAAGCCCAGCATTCTCCCTGCATTTCTTCCAACTCTCTATAATATTCGGTATATCATTCTTATCAGGTGTTTCTGCCCTCTTATCATCAAGACTTAAACCATCATACTGCATATCATAAAACCATACCTTATCTGTCTTACCACCCTTTGTAAAAAAGAGTACCGCAGTAGAAACCCCGGCATATGGCTTAAAAACCCCTGAAGGCATGGAAATAATAGCTTCCAGCTGATTCTCTTCCACAATCATTTTCCTGACATTCTTATGTGCAGTAGATGAACCAAAAAGCACACCATCCGGCACAATAACGGCAGCTCTGCCACCTATATCAAGAATCCTTTCAATCAATGCAAGAAACAGCAATTCGGTCTTTTTAGTACTTACAACCTTTTTCAAACTTGCGTTGATGTCACCTGCATCAATGCTACCTTTAAAAGGCGGATTTGCAAGAACTACTGTATACTTATCCTTTTCCTCATAATTGGAAGACAGGGAATCGGCATATTGAATATCCGGTTCATCCACTCCATGGAGCATAAGGT
>JAAZCB010001295.1 GCA_012513545.1 Clostridiaceae bacterium | reverse complement strand
CTTTGGATTACAACTACCCCGCAGAGATCTATTTCAAGGAAATCGAACTGGAGAAGAAGGCGGCTTAACAATGAACCGGTCCACTTATAAAACTCTCAATGACTGTTTGACAAAGTCGACCACCTTAGTATTCGCATCTGATGAGCTACGAAACGACCTCCCCTTATAATCTGATAATGTGAAATCATCTGTAATTACAGTTTTAGTTTCGTTTGACTCGTTATGAATGGTGTATTGAACTAACAGGAGAACAGCGCCTTCCTGTGCTTTGTATCCAAAATATTCATTACCCACACTGTTAAGCTTTTTAATTCTTTGAACAGTATATGTAAAATCTCCAAGACGGAACGGCGTGCCTATGTTTATTGGATTATCATGTTCGCCATTTGATGCGTCTCCCTTCATGGTTACAGTGCCAAGCTCCTTTTCTATCAGTGACACGACATCTTTAATTTCAGAACTATCGGGGTTGTGCTCAACGGATTTTCTAAATGAATTTAGCGCCTCATTTTTATTGCCAAGATGATATTGAGAATTACCCAAAGCGTTATATATAATAGCCAACATTAGGTTTGGATTAGACAATGAAGCCTGAGTTGATAGGTCTATATTAAGGGCTTTAGTTAGATATTCGATTGATTCTGAATAGCGTCCCTCCTTTGACAGTATCGAGCCATAAGCTGCTAGTAAGCGAACGCTATCTGGATAAAGAGAGAGCCCAGTTTTATAAATTGAAACGGCCTCTTTGTTTTTATTTATTGTTTCGTAAATACTTCCCTTTAAGGCGTAAACTGAATCATCAGAGGTTTTCAGACCTAAAGCGATATCTACGGTCTTAAACGCTTCATCATAGTCTTTCATGTCTGTTAATGTAATAGCCTTGTCTTTATAAACACCGAGCATTGACGGGTCGAGCTCGATTGCCTTATCATAGAGTTTTATTGCATCATTAAATTGTTTTTTGGCATCATACGATTTACCTATATTGACATATGCAAGTGCCATTGTCGGTCTAATATCAATAGCCTTCTGACATTCGCTAATAGAATCGTCATATGCTTTCATTGAAAAATATACTCTACAAAGTCGAAAATGAAGGTCGGCATCAGACGGATTTGTACTTATAGCGTTTTGATAATGTTTTACGAGCTCTTGCCCACGTCCTACATTAACCATCTCGTTATCATATTTTTTGCCAGCCTCATAATCTGATGGGATTTTCTTTAAAACCAAATCACAATAAATAATTGCATCTTCGCCGTATGAGCTTTTGCATTTGGTAACAGCTTCTTCAATGCTAATTGTTTTATGAAAGTTAGTACTATTACGACCATTAATGAAATATATAGCTGTTACGAGGAAGATGAATACACCCAATGCAATGATAATATATTTTAATTCTTTGGATTTATTATCCTGAACCGAAGAGTCATGTTGTAAATCGATATTTTCCGCTAAACGCCCTGTTGGCCCTTTCTCAATTATCGTACTTTTTTTAATAAATAATCCTATTACCAGAGCAGCAAGTGTTGGTAAAAACCATATTGCACCTATCATTGCAAAACCAATGGTTGTACCAATTGCGGCACCAGCACGTTCTGCATCGGATTGTAGTGTACTAACGTGTTCGCCAACTGATATAAAACTGGCTATGGATGCAATAGCAATTATTATCGTCCAAAACAGGACAAACATTTTTAATACATTCCAACCCTTTCCACCTTCTCTCATTTCCCCCGCTTTTAATGAGCGGTTGGCATAGTAAAATGGCGTTACAACAAAAGGTAGCAAAAATGCTCCCAAAGCCCATCCAATGACCCGCATTCGTCTTCTCTTTGCATCCAGAATGACGAGGATTGTTACAATAGAACTAAAAATAAAATACCACATATTTTCTCCTTTCATTTGTTAAAAAATAATCTTTACAACCCACATTCATTAACCCACAGACCTTTTTTCTTTGCCTTAGCGTCTGTTTCAGCCTGCTTAAATTTTTTTTTGAACTTGAATGATGTGCTTAGATAAACTCGCCCATAACCATCGGCTATTATTTTTTCATT
>JAAZCB010001432.1 GCA_012513545.1 Clostridiaceae bacterium | reverse complement strand
CTCAGGTTCGGATGCCAGATCCTGCGGAGAGACATATTCCTCAAAATAGTCGTGCCTTGATGGCCGTTCTGACGGTACCTCCTTCACATCAGATCCAGATGAGTCAAAATCGAACCTCCCGCCATCATCCTGTACAGTGCTTTCATCAAGGACTTCGGTGACCGCAGTTGGTTCGACGGCTGTCTGATCTGATTCGACACTCTTCCTTCCGAATATTCCCATAACGCATCCTCCGTAAAATATCACAGATCATTCATTAAAAGTATATCACATTCGCTTAAAACTGATACAGCGGCGTCTTTATGATTGCTGTATAATAGTAATTGTTTACAAACTACAAAACTAACATTCGGGAGTGATCCAATGGCTGAATGCAATCATGACTGCGCCAACTGCGCGTCAAACTGCGGAGAAAGAAAAGCACCTCAGAGTTTTCTTGTTCCTCAGAACAGTAGATCCAACATAAAAAAAGTCTATGCTGTCGTAAGCGGAAAAGGAGGCGTCGGCAAGTCTCTTGTCACCTCCCTGCTCGCGTCAACTACAGCCAGAAACGGTTATTCCACAGCGATCCTGGACGCCGATATCACAGGCCCATCGATTCCAAGAGCTTTCGGTCTCACTGAAAAGGTCACGGGAGACGAAGACGGGTTTTATCCTGTCACAAGCGCTATGGGAGTAAAGGTGATGTCGCTCAATCTCCTGCTCGACAATGATTCCGCTCCGGTCGTCTGGAGAAGTCCCATAATCACAAATTCAGTGAAGCAGTTCTGGAGTGACGTCATCTGGGGCGACGTCGATTATATGTTTATCGATATGCCTCCGGGAACGGGCGATGTCCCGCTCACCGTATTCCAGTCTCTTCCGATCAACGGCATCGTCATCGTGACTACCCCGCAGGAACTGGTCGAGATGATAGTTGGAAAAGCAGTAAAGATGGCTCAGCTCATGAACGTTCCGGTCATAGGTCTGGTCGAGAACATGAGTTACCTGGAATGCCCCGACTGCGGCAGAAAGATACCGGTATTCGGTGAGAGCCATGCCGCAGAAACAGCTGACAGGTTCGGAATCGACACTTTCGCACAGATCCCGATCGACAGCGATCTTGCTAAAGCCAGCGATGAAGGAATGATAGAAAGGTATTATTCAAACTGGCTCGTTCCTCTGCTGAGCAAGATCGGTGCCGTGCGCTGAAAACCGTTTCTCACACATCTTCAAAAAAAAGCCTCCGTTCCGGTATCTGATCCGGTACGGAGGTTCTTTGTATTCCGTGCTTTACTGCTTTCTTGTTATCTTCGGGCCCTGGGGCGTATCCTCGAGTACGTATCCTGCTTCAGTGATCTTATTGCGGAGCTCATCGGCAAGCTGGAAATTCCTGGCCTTCCTTGCCTCAGTTCTCTCTTCCGCCATTCTCACGATATCCTCGGGGATCTGTTCGCCTTCGCTCTTGAGCTTCAGCCCGAGAACTCCTGAGATCTCATCAAATACGCCGGCAGCATACTCAAGTGATTCACGGCTCTGGTCCTTCGCGCTGTTTATATCAGATACCAGCATGAACAGTGCCGTCAGTCCGTTAGCGGTGTTCAGGTCATCGTCCATTGCATCAATAAACTGTTCTCTTCTCTGATCAGCCAACGCTTTAAGCT
>JAAZCB010001294.1 GCA_012513545.1 Clostridiaceae bacterium | reverse complement strand
TGGTAAAGAAGAAATTAAGGAATCTTTAAAAGAAAGTTTTCAAAAGGTAAATGAATCAAATATAGAAGAATATATTGATGAAGCGTTCAGATTGAAAGAAAGCGGTGACTTTGAGGGAGCTATACTTCGGTATCTTTATGCACTTGATGAGAACCCTGAAAATAGTTTGACTTTTTGGATTGTACTGGATATTTGTGTCATGTATAAAAATCTTGGACAGGTTGAGTTGGCAAAAGATATATTAAATACTTATGTCAATCAATTTGGTAATATAATGGAAGTCGCGGTAAGAGATGAAATAGAAAGAAATTTGTTATAATTTTTAGCTAAAAAATAAATATTATAAGTATCGGCTAATAAGGGGGACGCATTGAAATGAAGAAAACTCAGGAAATATTAGGATTGCCAATAATAAGTATTTCTGATGGTTTGGAAGTAGGAAGAGTAAAAAATATTATTATCAACGCCCGCGAAGGTTCTGCTGATTACGTTGTAGTAGACAGCGGAATTCAGATACTTGGTGCAAAAATTATACCAACAGAAAAAGTACTTGGTATAGGAGAATACGCTCTGACCATTGAAAATGAAGAAGCTATCAACGACCTGAGTAAAATACCTGCTGCGATTGATTTACTTCAACAAAACATACAGGTTAAGGGAACTAAAGTACTTACTCAAAAAGGCAGATTAATGGGTGAAATAGGAGATATTTTTGTTGATGAAGATGAAAACTGTATGATAGTAGGACTTGAGTATATAGCAGATATAACTCAGAAAAAGATACGGATTATACCAAGAGAGAGCGTTCTGACTTTTGGGAAGAACCTTGTTATAGTAAAAGAGAATGTTGAGAACACTTTGCTGGACAGAGCGAGTGATTTAAAGGCCAAAACTATTCATAAACACGATGAAATGCCTGTGGCTAACAATATAGAAACAAGCGAAACTGTTTATAAAACTGATAAAGCACCGTCAGATGAATCTGAGTCATTTGTCAAGGATACCGCAGCATCACTTTTAAGTGAACAGAGCGAAGCATTGGAAGTTGTAAAACACTCAGATATGGGTGGTCAGGATTCTAAAAGTGTGATTAGCGGCGATAAAGGAGACCAAATTGAACATATCCCGGAGAATAACGAAAATATCAGTGATAATACTGTAAATCAAAATCCGATAAAGGAAAAAGTGTCCGGAAAGGCTATGAATTCAACAAGCAACCCTGTTAATCTCTTTGAACAAAGGCAGAAACAGTACCTTAAAGGCAGGTTGACAACGAAAACAATAACGGGTGCCTCGGGGAACATTCTGATAAACGAGGGAAGCAGGATAACTGAAGAGTTAATTGATCTGGCTAAGGAAAACGGGAAGCTTATAGAGCTTGTTATGAATAATAAAGCATAGGTTTTTGGATTTAAATAAACAGATGTGAGACAAAATCAATTTAATAGATAAGAATAAGCTGATTGTAATTATGTTTTCTTACAGAGTATGCGAACATATGCGTATAAAAAGTATAAAATGGATTGAATTTTATACTTTTTAATATTATGTGTGTTATAGGCTGCTATTGCGGACAATTGTTTATAAGGCACAGAAGGTGGGTGTGTAATGTTGTGAAAAAAAATAACAAATACCTTGTAGTTACTTTTGTCTTAATTGCTCAAACGATTCTGGCAATATCTTCTGGTCTTATTGCCATATATTATTCAAAAAAAGATCATATTCCTCCTAATGTATATGTTGGTTCGGTTTTTGTTGGAAATAGAACAAGGACTGAGGCTATTGACATGATAAAAGACCATTTTGACAGTAAAATAAACAACGGAAAACTTGTAATAAAGTATGGAAATGGTGAAGATTATTTTGTAAAATACTCAGAAATTAAGGCTGTGCCTGACTATAACAAAACTATAATGAATGCATTAAACAATAAGGATGGTAATAGAGGCTTTCTGCTTAATCTAATAAATGACTATTTTTCTGACCGTAATCGTGTCATTTATCCGGAAATAGTATTTGAGGAAGAGTTACTTGCTAAAAAGATTGATGAAATTGCATTGCTTGTACATAAACCTGCAAAGGATGCGCAGGTTGACATAATAGATGATAGAGTAGTCAAGGTCAGGGAAGAAAAGGGGTTAAGGTTAAATGTCAGTAAAACGCTAAAAATGATTAGCAGTGAAATCGGTAAGTCGCTAGAGG
>JAAZCB010001293.1 GCA_012513545.1 Clostridiaceae bacterium | reverse complement strand
GACCAGGAAGCAATTTTCAGGTTTCTGACAGCGTACCTGAGTGCTTCAAATGAGCCGGCAGAGCTTGCTCTTCGGAATATTTGTGCTGCAATAAAGTTTATAGTCTTTCAGGAAAGACTGGCGGACGGAACAAGAAAAGTAACTTCCATATCTGAGGTAAGAGGTGCAAAGGGACTGACTCCGATTATTGAACAGATTTATAAATTTGAATGTATTGATGTTGAGGAAGATCCTGAGACCGGAAAGGTAAAAAGGATAGTGGGAAAGCATAAAAGAGTGGGCAAGATATCTCAAGCTCTGGAACAAAAAATGTTAAAATCCGGTATTAAAAGGAGCCGGTTTGAATTTTTAACTAGAGAAGTAAGTCCTGATGAGGAGGAGGTATATGATGTCGACAACATATAGTGTAGTGTTTGCTTTAATTATATTAAATGTGGTCATTGTATTACTTCTTATATTAAAAGCTAATCCTCTGGATTTATTCAGATATTTTTACGCTTGGTTGACTGGAAGGCTTGCAAAGATTAACACGAAGAAAACTACAGAAAGAATTAAGAGAAAAAGGATAGAGAAAGAAAAGAAAGGAATTATCAGCAGGTATAACAATATGGTGGAGAATTTGATAGAGGACTATCATCTCCCTCTAACATTGGAAGGCTTTAATACTGTTTTGACTTTTTTGATAATAGTTGCTGTAATTTTCATATTTATATTTGTAAAAAATGTATTGCTGTCAATACTGGTATCAATTTCATTAACGGTTGCAGGTTTTACATATTTTATTACCCAGGCACGGCACGGTGAGTCTGCTAAAATTGATGCCATTATGGATGTGGAAGATCTTTTATGCCCCCTTGCAAGAGAAGGGGTATTGGTTGCCATCAAAAAGGTATTGGAGTCGAAAGAACAGATTAGTCCCATGATACGCCCGTATTTTATGCAGTTTGTAGATAACTGTGAAAACCATGGGTACTCTTTTAAACGGGCTATGGAGGTTTTAAACCGGCAATTGGGACCCAAATTCGACAGTTTCGCGGAAAAGGCAGTGGTTTTTGAGTATAACGAGCGGAAAGGAATGGCTGATATCTTTCTGGATATTGTTGATGAGAATGCGGCTTTAAGAGAAATAAATGCAAGGAAAAACAGATTATTCAGGGAAATGAACAGGGAATTTATTATAAAGACGGCTTTGATATTCATATTCGTGCTTTATTCCCTTACCAACCCGGATCTGAGAAAATTCATGCTGTCAACGAATTTGGGCAGAACTATAAATGCAATGATGATTATAACTGTGTGCCTTTCCTTTGCAAGGTGCCAGATGCTTCAAAGAGATATAACAATCAAGAAGGGAGACAGTTAAAATGACCGGTCTGATGAAATTGGCTGCTCTTGCTTCTGTTATATATCTTACAATACTAACTGTATTTTCATTGGTTAAACCTGTCTCCAAAAAACATAAAAAAATAGCAAGAGACTTCATAATAAAACAGAAAAATCAATCAAGAATGGAAAAGCTTTATTATTTCAAGGACATTGTAATCCGGAAGGTTACAAGCAGTGTGCTTTTAAGTGATGCAAAAAAAGATGAGTTCGGGCTAATGATTAAAAGGCTGGATCTCAAAATAACCCCGGAAGAATTAAGAGCACGGCAAATAGTGCTGTCCGTTCTTGCGTTGCTGGCATCTCTGGTAGTAATGCAAATTCAGAACATGATCGGTATATTCAGTTTGCTGGGTGTTGTTTTGGCATGGATGTACCCTGTTGATGAGATTCAAAAGAAAATTGAGAAAAAGAATAAAAATATCATGGACGATTTTCCTGGTTTCTACAGCTTGCTATACTATCAGTACTCCCGTTCTGTTAATATTTTTTTAGGAGATGTTGTTAAAGATTTTCTTCCCAATGCCAACCCGGATATGGCCGAGGAATTGGAAATATTTATTGACAACATTGAGTACGGTGAGGAGTATGCCCTCAAACAGCTGAAGAAAAGAGTGCCTTTAAGGTATGTAATAAAGTTTTGTGATGTTATGCAGACGCGGCTTAACGGATATGACAATACATCTCAGATGGCGTACCTGAAAAATGAGCTTAATGACATTAGAATACAGACTTTAGAGAAAGAACTTAAAAAAAGACAGAATCAGAATATCAAAGTGCAGTTTGCACTGATTTTTGTACTGATAGTATATGTTATAATTTATTTCTATTATCAATTCATGGAGGCTTTCAGGATGTTCAGCTAAAGGCAGTAAATGCGGGAGAGCTTTGACAATAAAAGCGATGGGGGCGTCGAGCTCCTATCGCTTTTTGGTAATATCGCTTCGTGAAATCCCACTAATAAAAATCCTCTCTTAAATGTTTCCCTTATTATGAAATTTGTGGTGCAATGTCAAAATATAAGGACTAGTTTTATAGAATAAATTCTTAAAACCTTAGATTTGTAATGCTATTTTCTGATTTTGGTTTGAAAAACAAGATTT
>JAAZCB010001292.1 GCA_012513545.1 Clostridiaceae bacterium | reverse complement strand
GAAAAAAATATAATAACGAAGAAGTAGATTACAAATAATGGCATGAATTATCGGGGGAAGGAGACGTATAATGAAACGTGTATTAATGGGGCTTTTGACGGTTATTATGGTTCTTGGGGCAGTTTGTTTATCACTATGGGCTGTACAACCGGCTAGTGCAGAAGTAGTGGCATATGATGTGACGGGAGGGCAACTTCAGTATGACACTGAGACTGGAGCAATTATTGGTTATTCCGGTGAACCTACTGATGTTGTAATTCCTGATACGATCGATGGGGTTAGTGTGATAAGTATAGGCAAATTTGCGTTTGATGATTGTACCCTATTTTCTGTTGAGAATGCCCGAGTGCGAATAACCCTGTTCACTTAACATGTTGAAAACAGGGGACTGGATTAAGTTTTTTCTGTATTAAGTTGTAGGCTCAGAAAGTATATTCTATAGCATTTTTTGTCACAATATTTGGAAATAAGGCTAAAGGAGATAAATCTCGATAGACGAAATTAAAATAGTATATTTATTTTACTAGTATGGGGGAGAAGCGAATGATTAATTTCAAAAAATATTTGATGTATCTTCTATTTATTTTAATTTTTCTTATGATTCATCAAATCAGTGCACTTGCAGTGTCGGAGCCTCCAAGCATTACCATTACTAATCCTGATTCAGGTGATGTTTTTGTTAAAGGAAAAAACATCACCATTTCTGCAAGCGCCGTTGGAAGTCCTTCAATTGCAGCGATGGGTTTATATGTTGATGGGACGCAAAAAGACCGTGTATCTGGCAACAAATTAAGTTACTCGTGGCCATCTGGCAATGTGTCTGCCGGTAAACACAGCATTCGTATTACTGCATGGGATGGAACCAGGGCAAGTGAGGAAACCGTAGTAATAACCATAAAAGATCCTTCTGAAATGCCGCCAGAAATAACTGTAAAGAGCCCTGATAGCGGCGATACTTTCTCGCAGGGAGCAAAAATTAAGATATCCGCTAGTGCCACAGCCAATCCGAAGGTAGCGGCTATGGCGCTTTACATTGACAATAAACAAATTATCCGGCCTGAAAACGGAAGTTTGAGTTACACTTGGGATACCCGAGGAGTGGCAGTTGGTAAACATACAATAAAAATCAGTGCAGTCAATCCTAAAAATGTGTCGGATTACGAAACTGTCAAAATTACAATAAAAGATCCCGCTGATGTCCCTCCGGAAATAACATTGAAGAATCCCAAGAATAATAACAGCTTTGCACAGGGAACCAAAATTGATATATCCGCCAGTGCCACAACCAATCCGAAGGTAGCGGCTATGGCGCTTTACATTGACAATAAACAGATTATCCGGCCTGAAAGCGGAAGTTTGAGTTACACCTGGGATACCCGGGGAGTGGCAGTTGGCAAACATGTAATAAAGATTAACGCAGTAAACCCTAAAAATATATCCAGCTCTGAAACCATAAAGGTTACGATCACAGATCCTGCAGAAGCCCCGCCCCAAATTATCGTAAGTTCCCTGACTGAGGGGCAGACTATTCCTCAAGGAAACAAAGTAAATATCATTGCTTCGGCTACGGCAGCGCTGCCCATTCAAGCCATGGCCTTATATTTTGATGGGAGCAGCACTCCGGCAGTCCGACCCACAGCAGCATCTCTCAACTATACATGGGATACATCCCGCCTATCAATAGGTGAGCACACGATAAAAGTAACAGCAACTACCGCAAAAAAGTCCAACCAATATACTTTTAAGGTGCTAATAGCAGCACCTGTTTTCAAGGAACAAGAATTGCCGGTAACCAATTCTGGCAATGGGCAGTATTCGACTTCATGGCCCACATCTAATCTCGCACCGGGCACCTATATTATTGAAATGCAAGGTTATTCGGATGATGGTGAGCAGGTTGCCACAGACCAGGTGCAGATTAAGATCAATTAAAATAGAGAAAAGAGGGGGGTGTTTAAGTGTTTCAATATAAAAATGAAAAGATAAATAATAGGAACTATAACAGCCGGGTCAAGGATAAAAATTTAAAAAATCTAATTACTTTATTGGTAGTTTTATCACTATTATTAGTGCTTCTTATACCAGCGCAGAAAGTTTATGCAGTTGATGAGGATATATCCGCCAGTTTCACTGATCCGAATTTCAGGCAAGCTGTATGGGAATGGCTTGGAAATACTGGTGAACCAGGGAGTTTCACAAGGGGAGAACTAGCAGGAAGGCTTCAAAAGAGTCCTGGTAATTACACACTTGATGTGCGCTCAAGACATATTACGAGTCTTAATGGAATTGAAAATTTTCAGGGATTATATCTGTTTGAATTACACTGCCCTTTCAATGACCTTGAGAGTTTACCGGAACTCCCTAATACATTGGAGTCTTTAGAGTGCCAAGGCAATAAGCTAACGGAATTGCCTGTATTACCAGCGACATTGAAATATCTTTACTGTCATGCAAATCAGTTGACGACCCTTCCAAGTTTACCCGATGGCCTTGAATTACTATACTGCTGTGGAAACAATCTTAATTCTCTTCCGGAACTACCATATTCTTTAACAACATTGAAATGCGAGAGAAATAATCTTACAGCCATGCCAGATTTGCCAGATAGTCTGGAGGAATTGTGGTGTGGCGGGGATAATTTATATACTGAATTGCCTCAACTAAATAATGGGTTAAGAGAACTACACTGTGTTGATAGTAATGTAGCAACCATGCCAGACTTGCCTGCGAGTTTAAAAGTGTTGGAATGTCGAGGTGAATTTACAACACTTCCTGACTTGCCTGCGGGGCTTGAAACTTTATGGGTGCAATGTCTGAATACCTTGCCAGTATTGCCCGATAGCTTGAAGAAACTTGATTGTAACTACAATTATTTTACTAATTTGCCCGATTTACCTGGCGGTTTGATTGAGCTAGATTGTGCATACAATCGTCTCGTAAGTCTTCCTAACCTTCCTGCTAGTTTGACGTCTATCGACTGTAGTAATAATTTTATTAATGTATTTGCAGGATTAGATAAAACGACTTTAGATAATTGCAGTGCTTCGACTAAACATACAACCCCACAGTACAGATGCTATTTACATGAAATTCCACCCAGTTTATCTCCAGGTTCGACATGGCAAATGACTCAAAAAATGCGGTTAATAACAAGCAGCAGCAATGGCACTGAATGGGGTTATGGTGGTCAGTATGAAGAATATAAGCAGGGGGAAGGGTGGTTCATATATAACCGTTATTGGCCAATTGATGCCTTTACTTTCTCCAGTTCAGATGATTCCATCGCATCGGTTAGCGCCGATGGTATGATAACTGCTCAAGGGGAAGGCGTTTGCAATATCTATGCCATGTTTCATGGTATAGACTCGGAATATACTAAAATAATCATCCCTGTGAGAGTCGGAATTATTAATCCAGCTGATAATATATCTGATAGCTTCACTGATCCGAATTTCAGGCAAGCTGTATGGGAGTGGCTTGGAAATACTGGTGAACCGGGAAGTTTCACGAAACAAGATTTGATTGACAGAATGCCTATCCAGAACAACATATTAGATGTGTCTGAGTTGAACATAACTAGCCTGGAAGGTTTACAGAATTTTGATGGAACTGGACTGCAAGAATTAAGTATTAGTTCCTGTCATGTAAGCAGTCTGCCGACTTTACCGGATACCTTGACAATACTTAATTGCAGTTGCAATCTACTCAGCAGTCTACCGGCTTTACCGGATACATTGACTGAGCTTTGGTGCAGTGAAAATCAACTCAGCAGTCTGCCGACCTTACCGGATACATTGACGATACTTGAATGCACTAATAATCAACTCAGCAGTCTGCCGGCTTTGCCGGATACATTGGGGAGCCTTAGTTGCGGCGAAAATCAACTTAGAAATCTGCCGGCTTTACCGGATACTTTGGTGAACCTTTATTGCCAAAAAAATCTGCTTACAAATTTGACTAGTTACAGTCCTCAGCAACTCGGAATTTCAAGAAACTACATAAATATATGGGCGGAACCAATTAAAAGTGTTATTGAATATTATGGTCCTACTCCACATATTCCTATAACGCCCCAATATAAGATATTTTACCAAGGAAATGATATTTCGATGGATCCTGGTCAGACCCGGCAAATCGAAGAAAAATTTGTCAGGCAACTATCGGATGATGGAGAGACCTGGTACGACGGAGATGCCTGGTACGGCGACCTCTCAAATGTTGCTTTAGATGAGTTCACTTTCAGCAGCTCAGATAACACAATTGCGACAGTAGATGAGGAAGGCGTTATCACTGCGCATAATAGCGGTTCTTGCGAAATGATCCTTTTATTCCAGGGAATTGACGCTGAATTTACCAGGGTAAGAATTCCGGTTCAGGTGGGAGCTGGTTTCATAATAACCCCCAACAGTGTTAAAGAAGGCTATGAGGAGACTAGCATTAATGTAAATGGTCATAATACACACTTTGTTCAAGACGAGACTGTTTTACAAATAACAGATAAAAACAATACTGATGTCACGGGCAATTCAAGTTTAGTGGTAACAGATGCAACAACTGCTGCGATTTTGTTGAAGCCTGGTTTGGTAAACAGCAACAGTCCGTATAGTATATCTCTCAGTACCGGCGGAGAAGTGATTATGGTCAGCCTTCTGGTTGAGCCAGCAGTTTCGGTGAGTCCGAGTATAGCAATTAATCCGTCTGTTTTGAAAAAAGGATATGCAACTACTCAACTTGTCGTTAGCGGAAATAATACGCATTTTCAGGAAGGTTCGACTTCAATAGTCATAAAGGATAAAGACGGCACAGAAATAATGGATAAAGCGAGTCTGAGCATCACTGATGAAAACAGCGTAGTTATAAATCTGGAAGCAGGTTTGCTGCCGGCACAAAGCCCTTATACCATAATACTGAGTACCGGGAGTGAAACCGTATCGGGAAATTTAAAGATAAAGGTAAGTTCACCCGGAGGTAATAGAGGGGGAGGTTCGACAACTGAAGAAATTCTGAAGAAAAACCCCTATGTGCGTATTACATCCCCGGAAAACGGACAAAGCTATACTCTAGGAAGCAAAGTGCATATAAATGGTGAAGCTAGTGATGTCTCTTCAGTCAAATTCTTAGTGAAGATTTTGTCAGAAGACAATATAACGCAAACCGATACTTTAAAAACCCCAGTAGCTCCAGAAATAGTGGATGTTGTCGTAACCCCTAATGCAGGAGCAGCAGGTGAAAGTTTTAACTTCAAGGTGTTGGTACAGAATAAACCCAGTAATTTATTACTGCAATTTAAGCTTCCTAACGGAACTTGGATGACGGAGGACAGCTGTAAGACGAATCCGGCATTTGTGTTTGATGTTGAGAAAGGTGTGCCTGGGGCAAACTCAATCTATACGTACTCAAAAGATGTAACGATTAATACGGCTGGGTTGGAATCACAGCAATACCAAAGGTGGTTTAGGGTAAACGCAGAGGGATACCAACCATATGAAGGGCAATTAACTGTTAAACCCCCATCAACTATTCGTGTATATTCCAACAACCAATTACTAAAGTTTGATATCGATCCGTTTATTACTAACGGGAGCCTTATGGTCCCCCTGAAAGATCTATGTGACTCTTTAGATATAGATGTTTCATGGGATCATGATACAAAGCGTGCGATAGCTGGGAAAAATGAAACTACTATCGAATTCGTTGTTGGGGCAACTTCCGGTATAGTTAACGGGCAAACCGTTTCAATGGATCAACCAGCCATGCTGATAAATAGCAAGGCGATTATACCGCTAAGATATATTTGCGATGCAATGGGATTCTCTATTAAATGGGATGAACAGACAACATCAGTTAATATCACTACTAACGCCAATCCGTTAGTAATAAAACATGTTATATTCAATCAAAGTACATATATACAAAGCGAGGAATTAGTCCTAGTGGTCGATGTTGTAGGAAATCCCACAGAAGTAATCTTGAAAATTCCTGATCTGAATATCGAAGCTTTTTTGTATAACGTATTTGGGTGGGAATGGGCTACGTATGATATTGATTTAACTGAGGTTGGATCATTCGATTACGAAATTGAAGCATCTACTAATAACGGAGAACATAAGAAAAAGGCTGGAACAATTATTGTTGATTCATTAACGAATGAATGATTTATGTTGAAGGAGGTTGTTTTATGCGGTATAGGCTTATCCTCGGAATATTAATGATGATTTCTGTTGTATTCGCATTCCCAAATGTTGTTGAAGCTGCGGTTAATATAACAGATCTTAAAGATTATAGTATTCATTATGCGGGCGATAATTTGGTATTTAAATTCAAAGATGATGCAGTTTCTTGCGGTCAATCAGCGCACTATAATATAGCGATAAATTATAAAAATCTTTCTGGAACCGAAAATTACTGGGTCACATATCAAAACAAAGCAATTTCAAAGCCTAAAAAGGAATGGTATACAAAATTAATCAGCGACAAAGACTTTACAATGTGTGCATGTGTAAAAATGGAAAATGAGTGCTATGGTGCACCAGCTACTGTTAAGATAAAAAATCTTAAAACCAATTCATATGATATGGTAGACATTATTATAAAATCAAAACAAGCAAAAGATTATGTTTTGACTTATAAATATGACCCATATGGAACTGGTATCAAATTAAATACATATAAAATACATTTTTTGGTTCCATTAGATACTTTAGATGAAAATAGTGATAAAATTGCTGGTTTTTATAAGATGGCAAAAGTGCTTCGTACAGATGTACAATGGCATACAGTATCATTAAATGAAAAGCAAAAGGAAGCATTTAGTAAAAAAATAAAAAAATATGCAGATAACATAGATAAGCTGGCAAATAAAACGGATACATTCAGAAGTATTATTGAAGTGGTAT
>JAAZCB010001291.1 GCA_012513545.1 Clostridiaceae bacterium | reverse complement strand
TAATTGCATATGAACCTATCTGGGCTATAGGGACAGGTAAAACTGCTACAAATGAACAGGCAGAAGAGGTTTGTGCAGTTATCAGAGATTGCGTTAAAGAGCTTTACGGAAATGATACGGCAGAGAAAGTAAGAATACAATACGGTGGAAGCGTTAGTGCTGCTAATGCCTCCGAACTGTTCAACATGCCAAACATTGATGGGGGTTTGGTTGGTGGAGCAAGCCTGAAGCTTGATGATTTTGAAAAGATAGCAAAATATAACAAATAAGCATTAATTTTTTAAAGCCCCCCTGTGATTGCAGCAAGGGGGCTTTGGTATTTTTGTTCAAAAACCTGTTAAAATAAATAATTTAGTCATATTCAAAATAGAAAAAATGTGGTATAAATTTATGAGGATGATATAGAGTTTTGAATGAAAAGATTGGAGAGTGCAAAATGAAAGACAAATTGATAACATTGATTATTCTGGATGGGTTTGGAATAAATCCCAGAGAAGACGGAAATGCGATAAATGCTGCAAATAAGCCTAATATTGACCGGTTCTTAAAAGAATATCCCAATACAGTTATAAGAACCAGCGGTATGGATGTTGGTCTTCCTCATGGTCAGATGGGTAATTCGGAAGTCGGGCATACAAATATTGGTGCAGGAAGGATTGTTTATCAGGAGCTGACCAGGATAACAAAATCCATTGAAGATGGAGACTTTTTCGAGAAAAAGGAATTTTTAGATGCAATAGAGAACTGTAAAAGGAATAATTCCAAACTTCACCTGTTCGGGTTGCTGTCAGATGGTGGAGTACACAGCCATAATACGCATTTGTATGGACTTTTGGAACTTGCTGCAAGACAGAACCTTAAAGAGGTTTATGTTCACTGTTTCTTTGACGGAAGGGATGTTCCGCCTGACAGTGCAAAAGGGTTTGTAGAGGAATTGGAGTCTAAATTACAGCAAATAGGAGTAGGAAAGATCGCTTCTGTAATGGGAAGATACTACGCTATGGACAGAGACAACAGGTGGGAGAGGGTTAAGCTTGCCTATGATGCCATGGTAGAAGGTAGTGGGCTATATGCTTCAAGTGCTCTTGAAGCTGTGACGGAAGCCTATAACAGAGAGGAATATGATGAGTTTGTAAAGCCCACTGTTATCTTAAAGAATGGTGAACCGACAGCAACCATAGGAAAAAATGATTCGGTTATATTCTTCAACTTCAGACCTGACAGAGCAAGGGAAATAACTAGAACCTTCACTGATGCAGGGTTTAACGGATTTGATAGACCAAAGGGTCATATTCCGATGTTCTTTGTATGTATGACACAGTATGATAAGACAATTGAAAATGCAGTAGTTGCATTTAAACCACAAAGCCTTGCAAATACCTTTGGAGAATATATCAGCAGGCTTGGCTATAATCAGCTTCGTATTGCCGAAACAGAGAAGTATGCGCATGTTACGTTTTTCTTCAATGGAGGAGTTGAGGCTGTTTATGAGGGGGAGGACAGAGCACTTATACCCTCACCCAAAGTTGCAACTTACGACTTGAAGCCTGAAATGAGTGCATATGAAGTTACAGATGAGGTATTAAACAGGATCAACTCAAAAAAATATGACGTAATTATCTTAAACTATGCAAATCCCGATATGGTAGGCCATACTGGAGTGCTTAGTGCAGCAAAATCGGCTGTTGAAGCTGTAGATGAATGTCTTGGAAAAGTAATAAAAGCTATTGTCGATCAGGGAGGAGTTGCCCTTATTACTGCCGATCATGGAAATTCAGAGCAAATGGTTGATTATGAAACGGGAGGACCGTTCACTGCTCATACTACAAATCCTGTGCCCCTTATTGCAATAGGGCTTGGAGATATTGAGCTAAAAGAGGGCAAACTGGCAGACCTTGCACCAACAATTCTTGACATTATGGGAATTAAAAAGCCTGAGGAAATGACAGGAGAATCGCTCATACTCTCAAAGTAGGAGTTTGTTTTGAATTTGCATAGAGAACGTTTAAAGCCATATTTATTTGGTTATACTTAGCTGATTAATTAAATGATATTATTTGAAGTTATTTAAGTGGAAATGAACTCTTACTAAGGGATGATTTTTTTATTATTAAAAGGATCATCCCTATTAATAATCAGGTGTTTTGGCGGCGTAGGAAGAGAAATTTCAAGCTTTTTATCAAGTCCCAGGGTGATTTTGAGTTTTCTTCAGAGACTTTAGGATGAACCAGGAAAATTGCTGTAAGTCTTATTATTGTTGAAATTATAAAAAGGCTGTGGAAATTACTGAATTTTTGACCGTTAACAAATGAGAGGTTCAAGTTCGTAAAGAAATCTTTTGTCAACTCAAGGTATGCTCCTCCTGAAATGTAGGCCATAGCTATACCTATAACGGAAATAACCAGAGTATAGTTTGCAACATATATTGACCTGTTTTTTTCCGGAGGCAGCCATATGGAAAGATTGGTGGTAGTCAATTCAAAACCGGCAAGACATATACCGTTTAAAAAGTAGATTACAGGTACAATAACAAAATTTTCGGGTGCCGCAAAAATCCACATAAACTGAAGTATTGCAAGCATTGTGCAGCATATCGCTTGAACAGGCTTGTTTCCATATAGGTCTACTACCTTACCAAGAAATAGAATGAGAAGTACAGTTGAAATATTATTTATAACCTGTATGAAAAGAAATATCAAAAAATAGCTGAGATTAAGGTACTCCAGCATATAAATATTCAGAAAAGGTAAGGCAATGTTTGTACCAAAGTACCAGATTGCAGCAAACAGGATGAATTTCAAATAATTTTTATCCTTGAAAGGAATAGTTAAAAGCTTCTTAAAGGGCATCCTATCTTCCGATATCTCCATTTTGGGGTTCTTGACCCATATGAAGCAGAATATATCAGCAGCGCCAAGGATAGCTGCAATTATGAATATTACTGCATATCCATTAAGGCCGTTAATTGTGTCAAGATATCTGCCTACGAGAATACTTGTAACAGCCCCTACGGAAGTGAAGACAGCTGTTCTTGTGCTGAAAAACTTACCGCGTACTTCCATTGGGATCAGATCACCCATCCACGATAGGAAACAAATACTTGCAGTGGAATTTGAAGCAGATGATATTGTAACCAGCACTGTTATAATAATTATTATTATATACTTGTTTTCAAATCTAAAAAATAGAGGAATAAGTGCAATGGGAATCCATAAAAACCTATGGATAAAACCAAAAATCAGGAAAACAGATTTTCTTCTTCCTGTTTTTTCAATATAAAAAGATGCAAAAATCTGAACTATAGCACCAAGAACGGGAAGTGCCATTACTACGCCGTAAACCAGGTTGCTTGCACCCAATGCTCTCATAAAGCCTGTAAATGGAGGTCCGCCAACCGGGTTGCCTATGATGTTAAAAAATGTTATACCGAAAGAAATTCCTAATATAACCAGAATAAGACTTTTTTGAAGTTCTTTGGGACTAATACGGTTATTACCGTTCATATATACCTCGTACTTAATTATGATAATACATTATAGCACGGGATTTTTTCAGATACTATCGATAATTCTAAAATTAATATTTCAACTTTATTACACTTAAAACAATTTGAATAATAGCTCTTTCTATAGGGAAAATCAACCTTTGAAGCAGAGCCCGGACCATCTTGCCTTTTAGTGGAATTGATGGAGCGGGCACCACTCTTTATTTGTTGAAATATTACAGTTAGGCGTCTGTATTTTTGTTTTTGTTTGATACAAGCTTTATTTTGTTCCTGAAAAATTTCCTGTATACAAGTACTGTTAAGAAAATAATTATGCCCATAAATACAAGTACTGGAAGAGCTGCAGCCAGTACTACAAGGAAGTTTGCACAGAATTCAATTACTCCTGCGAGACTATCAATAAAATTGCCGGATAATTTGCCCCAGTAGGAGGTTCCCTCTTTTTTTTGCGCCTGAGGGGTTTTCTCATTTATATTTATTGTTATTGTTGAAAGCTTCACAAGGTTACCTAGTTTATTCAATGTGCCTGTGAGCCCTTCAATTTCATGTCTTAAATCAGTAAGACGGCTTTCTGTTTTAAATATTATGTCCGGATCAGTTATCTTGTTCAGGTATTCCTCAAGTCTGGTCTGTTCATATTTTAGAAGTCTCAGCCTTGATTCAAGGTCAAAGAATTTTTCTGTTACATCGTCTGTTTTAATGTTTTCGTCTAATATTGTTCCTAAGCCTTTTACATCTTTTAAAACATCATTGAACTTTTCTGCGTCCACCCTTATTATAATAACCCCATTTGGAACCAGCACTTCCTTAGAATCTACATAATGCTTTCTATTACTTATTTTAGTTTCCTGTACGTAGCCTATGCCTGAAATTATGTATTCAATCATGCCGTATGCCTTGTCAAAATTCTCTACTTCAACAGTAAGGTTTGCATTGCGGATTATTTTTCGTTGGTCAATAATGGGGTTAATTGAAGAAGGATTTGGTTGTCCGTTGCCTGTCAAAGCAGTTGGGGGTTCCTGAGCCGTGGAAGGTTCGTTATTGACAGAGTTGCCCTTGCTTAAATTTAACTCACTTTCACCAACGCCGTCAGCTGTGACAGCACTATTGTACATACCCTCATTTTTATCACCATAAGCAATATCGGATAATCTATTATTACCATTGTCATAATCTTCGATAGACAGTTCTTTGGAAGATTTGGGTTCACTTTTTGCAGCACAGCCTGCTGCCGTAACAATAAGTATAATAACAAAGCAAATAACACTAACAAACCTGATGTTTTTTCTGTTCATAGATAGACCTCCTAAACAAATTTTATAAATATTGGTATACTTTTTGGACGCATCTTTAGTGAAAAAGTTCCAGCAAAAAAGATATATGAGTATGACATAAATATCGTATGGATTTGTTTACATGTTTACAGGTATTTATATAGACTATGCCAGGAATTACAGAGCCATACAAAAAAGGAGATAGGTTTTCACATATCTCCTGTCAATTATTTTTTTGGGGGGGGAAAACATAATAATTTATAATTAAATAAAATTTATGTTTGCAAAATAAAAACTTATAAACTTAAAGGTTTTTATCTCCGGGCTTCCAGTCAATAGGACATAGTCCTCCGGATTGAAGAGCATTCAGAACTCTTAGTGTTTCATCGACACTTCTTCCGATATTAAGGTCATGAACTACCGAATAACTAATATTTCCATCGGGGCTTACTATAAACAATCCTCTTAAAGCAATCCCCTCTTCTTCTATTAAGACACCATAATTCCTGGATACTTCTTTGGTTATATCGGAGGCAAGGAGATACTCTATTTTACCAAGACCACCTTCGTTAAGAGGTGAATTAATCCAGGCCTTATGCGAAAACTTGCTGTCAATGCTTACTCCTAATACTTCTGCACCAAGCTCTTTGAATTCATTGTATCTTCTGCTTATAGCTGTTATTTCTGTGGGACAAACAAAAGTAAAGTCGAGCGGATAGAAGAATAGAACAAGCCATTTCCCACTAAAGTCGGAGAGTTTAACTGTTGTGAAATCTTCTCCGTTTCCTTTTACAGCGTCCATCTTGAAATCGGGTGCTTTTTTTCCGACTAATCTTTCCATTTTCATTTCCTCCTTTGTTTGATGAAAACGCCAAATCGTTTTCCTCATGATTTATATATACACTGTTCTTACAGTCAAACTTCAGTAATTCTCAATAAAGAGTTTATCCTAATAGAATTAATACCATTCATAAAGTATTATCAAACAAATTTTTGTGATTAATAAGTTATTTCATTATCACTATATAAATTACTAAAAATCATAAATATATGTTTTTATATTGGTTATTATGGTTAAAATATAATACAATGCTTTATTAGTTTTGACAGGTTCTGGAGTTTATAGTTTACAAAGAGGTTTGGATAGGCTATTCTATTAATGTAAAAAGTTACTAGAGAAAGGGAGAATAATAATGAAACAGTATTTGGAGATTGAGAGCGTTTTTGCAAGGGAAATACTAGATTCCAGGGGTAATCCAACTATTGAGGTTGAGGTTATTGCAGTAGGGGGATTCATTGGAAGGGCGGCAGTGCCTTCAGGAGCATCAACAGGTGCGTTTGAAGCAGTTGAGCTAAGGGATGAAGATAAGAATAGATACCTTGGGAAGGGTGTCCAGAAGGCTGTTGATAATGTAAATAACATTATTGCCCAGGAAGTTGAAGGAATGAATGTTTTTGATCAGACAGCAATAGACAACCTGATGATTTCCTTAGACGGTACTCCAAACAAGTCCAAGCTTGGTGCAAATGCGATTCTAGGAGTGTCTCTTGCAGTTGCCAAAGCAGCTGCAGAGTCTATTGGCCTGAGTCTATACCAGTACATCGGGGGAGTCAATGCAAAGGTACTACCTGTTCCAATGATGAATATTATCAATGGGGGTAAACATGCAGACAATAGTGTAAATGTTCAGGAGTTTATGATAATGCCTATTGGTGCCTGCTGCTTTAAAACTGCACTTCAGATGTGCGCAGAGGTTTTTCACAACCTTAAAAAGGTATTAAAGGATAAGGGATACAGTACTGCTGTTGGGGATGAGGGTGGATTTGCGCCAAACCTTAAAACAGATGAAGAAGCTATTCAGGTTATATTGGAAGCTGTTGAAAAGGCCGGATACAAACCGGGAACAGATTTCAGAATTGCTATAGATGCTGCAGCAACTGAGATGTATCAGGAAGATGGTACATACCTGTTCTGGAAGTCAGGTATAAGAAAAACAAAGGAAGAGATGGTGAACTATTGGGCAGAACTTGCAGACAAGTATCCGATTATTTCCCTTGAGGACGGTGTGTCTGAAGAAGATTGGGAAGGATGGAAGCTCCTTACTGAAAAGATAGGAGGAAAGATTCAGCTCGTAGGGGATGATCTTTTCGTAACAAATACTG
>JAAZCB010001290.1 GCA_012513545.1 Clostridiaceae bacterium | reverse complement strand
GGAAGCAGCCCGGCTTATGTGTTTATGTTTATTGAAGCGATGGCGGATGCAGCTGTTTTGTCCGGCATACCCAGAAACCTTGCATACAAGCTTGCTGCTCAGGCTGTATTGGGATCGGCAAAAATGGTGCTTGAAACCGGTAAACATCCAGGTGAGTTGAAGGACCAGGTTTGCTCACCTGCAGGAACAACTATTGAAGCTGTTAGTTCCCTTGAGAAAAATGGTTTCAGGCATTCTGTTATTGAGGCTATGAATGAGTGCACAAGAAAAGCACGTGAAATAGGCAAGATGTTCTAAGGAGAGACTATGAAAAAAGTTATAATATACACCGACGGTGCTTGTTCAGGCAACCCGGGAGAAGGTGGATGGGGAGCGATACTCAGGTATGGAAGGCACGAGAAGGAAATATCAGGGTTTGATAAGAACACCACCAATAACAGAATGGAATTAACAGCTGCCATTCAGGCTTTGAAGCTACTAAAAGAGCCTTGTGAAGTTGAATTGTACAGTGATAGTGCCTATCTTGTCAATGGATTTAATAATAATTGGCTTAAGGGCTGGAAAGCAAACGGTTGGATTAATTCAAGCAAAGAGGAAGTTAAAAATGTTGATTTATGGAAGGAGCTTGACAGCTTAAATTCTTTTCACTCGATAATATGGATAAAGGTAAAAGGACACAGCGATAACGAGTATAATAACAGGTGTGACAAGCTTGCTACAGACGAGATTAAGAAAAGCAGATTAGTTGACTAGGGAGGAATTAATTATAATGAATTACTATGAAAAAACGATTGAAAGAAAAAGTATGTACAAGGGTAATATAATTGGTGTCGATCTTATTAGTGTTACGCTTCCAAACGGAAAAGAAGCAAGCCGTGATGTAGTTACTCATCCGGGAGCGTCAGTTGTGATACCAGTTAGCAAGAATAATGAGTTGTATATGGTCAGACAGTTCAGAAAACCTATAGATAAGGAACTACTCGAAATACCGGCAGGTAAGCTGGATGCGGGTGAAGACCCTTTGGTTTGTGCCCGCAGGGAATTAAAAGAAGAAACAGGACTTGATACTCAGAATTTGAGGCATGTTACAGATATACATAGTACACCGGGTTTTTCTGATGAAGTTCTGCATATGTATATTGCAACCGACTTGAATGAAGGTGAAGCCTGCGCTGATGAGGATGAATTTCTTTCGGTAGAAAAAGTTCCTGTTGACGTATTGGTTGATATGGTTTTGAAACATGAAATTACTGATGCAAAGACAATTATTGGAATTCTACTTGCGGATAAATATATAAAAGGAGAAATTAAAATATAAAGCTTATATCAAGTATTTTAAGAAAGCATAAAAAGCTTAAATGTTAAGTAAAGTTTACAATTCCTATCAGGTATTGTAATTTTTTTTTATTCGAATGCATAGAATTGATAATGAGGTGGGCATCAGTAAGATTTTTAAGGTTAATTCACATGAAGTAAGAGGGGATAAATTTTGATAAATAGAATTCGTGAGGTTCTTTTGAACCATTTTAAAAGCAATATAAATACATACTTTTTTCTGTTTCTGGCTTTTATTGCCGGTATATCAGCAGGGGCCTTTACGGTTAATGGGTTGAGTTCAATACAAAAAAGTGAATTGACCAATTATTTTCAAGGGTTTCTTCAGCTTTTTGAAAACCAGAGAGTTGACAGTAACGAGATACTAAGAATAGCTGTTGTCGACAATATAAGAATTGTTGTAATACTGTGGATATTGGGAGTGACAATAATCGGCATTCCTTTTATATATCTGCTGCTTGGGATAAAAGGCTTTATTACCGGATTCTCTTCAGGCTTTATTATTGATCTTCTAGGGTTTAAGGGAGTACTGTTTGCAATAATGACCATTTTGCCTAGGGAAATAATTATTGTTCCTTGTATTATTGCACTTGGAGTAAATGGAATAAATTTTTCACTTAACATTATAAGGAAAAAGTCTGTAAAACATATGATAAAAGAGAACTTGAAGACCAGCTTTCTAGCTTACTGCTTTGTAACTTTGTGTTTTATGTCAATTATGTCTGTGGGTATTTTGATAGAGGCATACGTTACGCCTGTTTTCATAAGAATGATAGCAGTTTAAATGTATTGCCAAGTACATTTGCAACACATTTAAAAAAAAATATTGTTGTGTTGCAAAGTACATGTGGTCTTAAAGAGCAGGTATTATATGTATTAAGACCACAATCATATGAAGTACATTTGCAACACATTTAAAAAAAATAATATTGTTGTGTTGCAAAGTACATGTGGTCTTAGAAAGCAGGTATTATATGTATTAAGACCACAATCATATGAAGTACATTTGCAACACATTTTAAAAAAATAATATTGTTGTGTTGCAAAGTACTAGCATAATCTGTAAAAAAAATATATAATTCATGTATAAACAGGAAATAATATGTTGACAATAAATATATGTAATACTTGGAAAATATGTAACGAAATTTTTGTTATATATGCACAAAAAGGTTGTACTAAATTTAGATATTGTTCCAAACTATTATGCATAACATGGAAAAATATTGTACTTCAACTAGAAATTCTTATATAATATGTAAGATTGAATAATATAGTGACTTATAGTTAATAAGTTTAAATAAACTATTTTTATTAAGAAGGAGTAGAGTAATAATGGAAGAATTGGTCATCAGATTTCTTAGTTTCCTTGAAAAGGACAAGAGATTGTCCCTTAATACTTTACAGTCGTATAGGAGGGACATTGAACAGTTTATCACTTATCTCGATGAAATGAAAATACATAACGTCACAAATACAAATAAAACTACAGTAATTGCCTACCTCCTGCATTTGCAAAAGAAGGGGAGAGCAACCTCCACAATATCAAGGAATCTTGCTTCTATCAGGTCGTTTTATCAATACCTTACAAAAAATGACGAAATAGGCCAGGACCCAACCGAGGAATTGGAATCACCGAAGGTTGAAAAGAAATTACCTCAGATATTATCTACAAAAGAGGTTGAGCTATTGTTGGATCAGCCTAAATGTGATGATTTAAAAGGATACAGGGATAAGGCGATGCTCGAACTTCTTTATGCAACCGGTATTAGAGTATCAGAGCTTATATGCCTTAATGTGGCGGATATTAATCTGGATTTGGGTTATATAAGGTGTAATAAGGGCTCAAGGGAAAGATCGATACCTATTGGATCGATTTCTATTCAGGCTTTGAATGAATATCTTGGTAAATCCAGAAGTCTATTGATTCAAAAAAGTGATGAAAAGGCCCTTTTTGTAAATGTTAACGGTAAGAGGCTCACACGGCAAGGTTTCTGGAAAATAATCAAGCTTTATAAGAACCAGGCAAAAATAAGTAAGGATATTACTCCTCATACACTAAGGCATTCTTTTGCAGCGCATTTACTTGAAAACGGTGCTGATTTAAGATCTATTCAGGAGATGCTCGGACATTCGGATATATCCTCAACCCAGGTTTATGCACAGATAGCTAAGAACAGAATTAAGGAAGTTTACAAGAAGACTCACCCAAGGGCATAATTTTTTATGAGGTTTAAATACTTTAAAATATTTATTATAATTAAAGTGAGATAGAAATATCTTGCTTTTTTTTGTAGGTACAAATATAAATTAATTT
>JAAZCB010001289.1 GCA_012513545.1 Clostridiaceae bacterium | reverse complement strand
ATTTGAATTTCAACTGTTGTTTCTTCTGTAATTCTATACATATTCTGCCCGTTTCTTATATACTCCCTGTACTTGAATTTATCACGGCTGTCCATTGTTCCCGACTCTTCATATCCTTCAAGGATTTCCTTCCAGTACACATGCGTATCACCGCCGCTTTCCTCTGTATGCTGGAGTTCTTCTACCTTCTTTTTATAGCGGGCTTCACTTGCACTTCTATCAAGAACCTTCAAAAGTACTGTATCGTCAATCCCAATCGGATCCTTCGCTGTAAGTGCTGCAGGTCTTCTTCCGTAACTGCCGTTTCTTTCGGGAAGAAGCTCTCCCTTTATATTTACAGCCTCTTTATAGCTATTAATATACATAAGGTCAGACTCATACCTGAAGGAATCAATCATGGCGTCAACAAGGTCCTTGTGATCCTTTGTATCATCCCTTGTTGGCTTGTAGGTTACTGTACTTATGGTAAAAGTATATGTTCCTGTCGGGTTAAAGTAGTAACCTGATTTTATCGGATACGCTTCGTTCTTAAAGTCAATATCAGAGGCAAAAACCGCCTTGTCGTACTCAGACTTTCTGTAATCCCTGTTCCTTGCAGCTTCCCTGCTTTTACTGTAATCCTTTTCCATGCTGCTTTCATTTGACCATTGAATATCAGCACTGTTTTGCTGAGTAAAAGTTCTTTGATATCTTCCGGGTACCGTAGTCCAGTCATACAGAGTGTTATCCTCTGCCTGATGGCACATCCAGCGGACTACATCAAATTTATAGGGCTCACTTCTCCATAGCATATTCTTCTTAAGGCTGTTATCCGTGTTATTGTCTATTTTATTACTGAAATTCTTTGGAGGTATTACAGACTTCCCATTGTAAACAAAGGCCTTTACTATCCTTGTATTAATGCCCGGGTTGAAGGCTGCTGAGGTGGTGCTCTCTTCCTCATGTCCCATACAAAAGTCATCGCTGCAATAGTATGTATATGTATAGGGTCTGGTTACTGAACCTCTAAACACCGCATTACCTTCTCTAATTACCGGTTCCGCGGGTTTTGGCCAGTCCAGCCATATTCTGTTTTTGGGATCATCTCTAAAATCGCTTCTCTGGATTGTTGCAGCAACACGAGGGTTACGGCTTATTATTTCACTTGCTTCATCTACAGGCTCGTTATTTCTCACTGTAAAATTTCTCAGAAGATCCAACGCCTGATTGGTCACTCTCAAGGTTCCTTGTGCATTCCCACTCCAATCTCCTCTTGGTTTTATCAATTCTGCCACAATATTTCTGTTTGCAAGAGGATATGAAAAATTCCTCGAGAGCACATTGTAATCCAGCTCGATTTCCCCGGTGGTTCTTAAGAATTCAACGGACTTTATTGCCTGACCCGAGTCGAGAACATTATTGTCAAGCAGTTTTTCCGTCGGTCTATCTCCATTCTCATTCACTACAAACCTTATTTTAACAGTGTTTGCAGGCATCCTAAATGAAGCATAGAGCATACTTTCCCCCCGTATGGCTATATTATTTATCAAACCCTGCCTTGAAGTTGCATGTCCAAGGAAGGTTGCCGGTACAGGGTCACCGTTTTCATTTGTGATTTCCCACTTATATGGTATGTTATCAAGGCTTGTATCAAAGGTTGATTTAATATTTACTCCTACAAGCACCTCCTCACCTTCGCCAACACTGGAAGGTAGAGGCTCAAAGTGAGCTGAAAGGTCTCTTGCAAGCATAGCAAAAGGTTTTAACAAAAAAGTCCTGTAATTCAAATTGTTATATCCGTTCCAGTAATAGAAGGCAATCCCAAGACCCCAGGCATGCTCCGTCGGAGGCTGGATAATGTAGAGAAAATCTTCAAAGTTGTTATTAAAAGCCTCAGGAGGATCTACAATATTTGCAGTAAAGAAATTGCGCTGCCCTGTATAAAATTCAACATCATTAGGAGTAAATCTGTTTGTTTTTATCCAATTATGAATATAATTGTATATACCAGCACTCATGTTTCTTGAATATACTTCGCCATGTTCTCCATACACCTGTGTATTGCGAGACTCCTTCCAAGGCTCCTTTACCCACTTCTTGTCATTTGCAAGGTAACCTTCATTATCCTTGGGAAAAACCGGATTCGGAAAAACAGAGCCATCTCTGGCATACCCTATGGCACGATATTCTGTTACTCCATTAACAACCGCAAAAACACGCCTCCCGCTTGAAGTCGTTTCTATGCTTGCTGTTTCCTGATCTCCATAAACAAATACCGGCTCGTTTTCAAAAGCAGGTATTCCGCCTTTTGCAAGGCTTGTGTTCAATCCCCTGCCCTCACTCTGAGTTCTATAGTAGCCTACTAAACCCATTTTAGATTCAAGAAACATATTGGCATCATATATTGCTTCTTCATAACTCTGGTAGGTCTTGGCATAGGTATTGGTCAGCAAAACTGATATTATCATGCATATTGCCGCCAAATAACATAGCGCCCTTTTCATTTGTCTTTATCCCCCTAAAATACATTATTGCTATTCTTGATACGGTTCTTCTCCATACTTGTAAATCCATACGGTAATAGTGTCAGATTTTGATTCTGCAATAACTATGTACTGACCGGTTTGTTCATCCAGAACTACTTTTCTGCGCAGAATATGATCAGGATCTTCCTTAAGCCTTACGTGTTCCATTACTTTCTTGACTGTGCTCTCACTGAATTTCTGGAGCAGCAGTTTCTCCATGTCATCCTTCTGCTTATTAACATCTCTTCTGAGAAAGTCTATAGTTAAAGTTGCTTCATAATCTATAACCTGATTTGGAGCTGAAACAGCCAGATTCGTGTCCTTAGGAACAACCATTCCTGAAACTACCCTTTCTTCAGAAGCTACAGGTGATTTAGTATCAACATAAACTGTTTTAATTGCACCATCCCACCTTACAGACGCACCAAAAGCTTCCGCAACATAACGTGCCGGCACAAAGGTTCTGTCTTCCTTAAGTACAGCCGCGGTATCCATATACTTTTTCTGACCGTTAAGCGTATATTCTTTTTTTCCTATATACAAACTCAACTTATTGCTTTCTTTTTCAAACAGAGCCATCTGTTCCTTTCCATCCCAGGATACTTTTACACCCAATGCTTCACCAATGAACCTTGCCGGTGTCTGTGTTCTGCCGTTTTCATCTATAAAAGGCTGTGCATCGGGAAATTCAAGCTTGCTTCCGTTTACCACTACACGGAGCGGTAATTCAACAGCTGATAAAGGAATCGAAAACAGTACTGTCAAAACAACTATAGCAGTAATAAAAACTGTAATTTTCTTCATTTTGGTATTTTCCTCCCCAAACTATTTGATAGTTGATAGTTTTATAAATATATAACATTTCTGTATCACTCTCACATATCCGGTTCATCAGTTTTCTCAAAAACCGCTATATAATCCAGATATCTTTGCCATGAGCTATCAAGGTATTCATTTATATTCATAATCTGCACCGCCAGTAAGTCATCAACTCTTCCGGCGAATTGCCCGATCATAGCATTCGTATCAAAGTCGTCTTTCTCCAAGGCAAACAAACTTATGCCTGTCAGTATAGTTTCAACACTTATAAAAGCATCTTCAACTGTTTTACATGCATTAACCGCTGCCTGCTCTGCACATCCGGTGATTTTCTTTTCAAAATCCTCTTCTTCCCATGTCCTTTCATGAATAATCAAATCAAGCTCGCTGTGAAAACTCTCTATGCTCTTTTTCAGCTCACTTTCAATATATTTAATTACTTCAGACAGTGACTTTCTTATTCCCTCTGAATTCAATTCACCAATTCTCATAAAAACCGAATAGAAGTCATTTTCTATCAGATCACCTTCTTCTGACATATCGCCAAAGAAAATTTTCCATATATCTTTATTAACATTATCTGCATTAGAGTAAAACCGGCTTACGATTTTTGAGTATTCAGACTGCTCACCTTTAACAGGTCTGCCTTTTTCATCAAATACAAGTATTCTTGAATAAGGTTTGTCAATATCATCATCCAGGTCTTCTTCCAAAGGTATCTGCTTAACAAAAGATACTT
>JAAZCB010000112.1 GCA_012513545.1 Clostridiaceae bacterium | reverse complement strand
CCTTAATATCAATCGAATTTATTCGTATATAACCTTTGGATGAATCCGTGTTGAGCTTTATTGTACCAGTCCCTGTTACACCGGCACTTTCGAACTTATCTGTTATATGCCTCCTGACATAATACGGACGTTCAGTGGCATAATATTTTATGTAATCAATATCCCTGTACCAGCTATTCATAGAAAGCCCCCAAGAAGTATATCTTTCTAAATGCTCCGGCATTTCCAATTCAATTGCTTTTTTTGCCTTGTCTATTTCCTCATGAACTCTTTCAGGTCTGAAGGATGTATTCATCTGATCTGCAAAATGATTTATGAATTCATTTCTGAAGTCTTCATTTTCAAGAAGTGTATTTAACAGAAATACAATTCCAGGTGAATTTGCATATTCCATACCGGGTTCAATAAAGTCACCAAGGGCAAAACACAAAGTATTGTGAGCAGGACTCTTTCCCCATATTCCATAGCCGAAGTCGGTATCCCTCAACATCCATCTCCATCTTCCGTCCAGACCATAAGGTGCTTCGGGATTATATTTTTCGTCTTCAGTTTTGTACTTCCAAACAGTAGTATTGTTACCGGGCCAGTCGTTATTGCCAACCATTATCTGTGCAATATTGTAATCTATATAGTTTTCCAGGTCCATTTTTGTCTTAATGTATTCGTATGTGCCAGGCTGTGATATCGAATTCTCTTTAAGATAATAAATCAAGTCACTCATATATGCTCCGGCATCAGAATTTTCGCCTTCCAGGACTTCCGGATACTCCCAGACATCAAGCATAGCCACTTTTTCTTTGTCGGCATTATAATGATATTTGATATATTCGGAATCGTACCGCTCGCGGAAGTTGTATATTCCCCAATACTCACCATCCAAAAAAACTACAGAAGGTCTGGAAGCCTGAATATCAATTTTCAAATGGGACACAAGGCCTTGTAATAGTGAATCCCGGAATAGAAGGCTTTGGTTGTCATTTCCACCATTTCTGAGTATTAAGCGTTCAAAGGTGTCAAGCTTTTTGCCGTCTCCCCTTTTAGTAAGCCCGGGGAATATATCGTATTTGACTTTATTCTTGTCATCGTATCCTTTGTCAAAATATATACGGAAAGACTTTTGAGGTAAATATCTTGTTTCTCCACCACTGATTCTAGCACCAACATATTGAGAAAAGCCGAGTGTCCCATCCGGTTCAAAAAACTCCATATGCATTGGTCTTTCCCATTCGGAACCTTTATTCAAGTAATTATAGCTGTATATTCCTTTTTCACTGTCAAAAAGATTTGCCGGGTCAGTAACTAAAGAAACAACAGGAATACTGTATCTTGTTTTCATATTTGGCTCAACAAAATATGAATGGGTTACAATCTTACTTTTTACGCCGTCTTCCCTTATGGCAACAGCCTTTAATACTGTGCACTTGAAAATTTCACCATTTGGATCCTGCCAGGAGGGATAATAGTCAGGCATTGGATTTCTGTACAGGGAATATACATTAGGATCACCAGTCCTGCCATTTATTTCTATATTCCCCTCAAATTCAATTGTTGATTCGTTTCCGGGTTCAGGATCTGTTCCGTCTTTGGTGTAGTATATTTTTACATCCGCTTCGTCCGTAGTTATCTTAAGGTCGAATTTTTCATTGTAAAATCCGCCTTTATGGGAGAATACAGGCATTTTTACCGCTGTTGCTTCAGGTGTGTAAACGTTTGAAGCGAGGGGGGTAGACTTTGAAAATATAACAAACTCAGCTGCACCATCTGTTTTGCATCCATAAGACTGATCATCACGAAGAGCTGGAATTGTTAATTTATCCTCTACAGAACCGTCTGGCTTCTTCAGTGTAATTGTTTCTCCAGAGGCGCTGATTTTGAAATTTGTGTGAAGTTGGCCGTCTTCTGTAACCTTGTTTTTATCAGAACACCAAACCAGCAGGTAACCCTTTGAGGGAACAACTCCCTCAGGGAAGGTCCACGTTGCTCCACTATCTGACAGGGTATAGCCTTTAATATCCAGTGGTTTTTCATTTGGGTTATATAGCTCTATCCAATCAGAAAAGTCCCCGCTATCACTGCCGTTTTTTGAGTCTCCGTCTCTTATGGTAGAAGTGTTAGCAGCCATAACTTCATTAATTGATAGATTCTGTTCCAAAGCTGATACGTTTATTGCACTGATTTGCATGGTAACAGACATAAACATGGCAGAAATGATACAGATTGAGAAAATCCTCTTCATTGGTATATCCCCCTTAAAAAATATTGTTTATTGATTAATAAATTTAAAGTCTGTTTATATGTTTGTATATACAAAGATTTTTTACAAAATGTAACGGGTAGTTAATACTTTTTTATCACTTTATGTTTTGAAATAATCAATTTGCATATAATAAAAGCATTCTCCTAATTAAATAAGTTAAATGGGAAAACATAAACACATGTGAAAAAGCTAAAAGAAAAATATAAAAACAGGAGTTGATAAGCTGTAATGCATTTGAACTATTATATTTTGCCGGTACTTGCCTTATTGACTTTATCTCTGATAGTATGGCTGCTGGCTGTCAGAAGCAGGGATAACAGGTTTTTAATGATCCGGGGAGCTACCCTAACTAATGACGAGCTTGAAGCACATGCCAGAGAAATAGCCTATGACCATGTTGTATCAAAAAAGACGAACTTATTTAACTGGCCTGTTCCAAGAATGAACGAGAACTACAGGTTTATTGCGTCTGTCTACAAGTATCTGAATGAGGATGTACAAAAGGGCATTGCAGCTACACCAGCGGCAGAGTGGCTTCTAGACAACTTCTATATTGTTGAGGAGCAGGTTAAGGCTATTAGAAGAGACCTGAATAAGGAATATTACTCAAGGCTTCCAATGCTTTCGAGCGGGCCTCTTAAAGGATTTGCAAGAGTATACACCATAGCTGTGGAAATGGTTTCCCATACTGATGGAAGAATAGATGGAAAGGTCTTGATAAACTACATAAATGCATACCAGTCTAACAATATACTTGCAGGCAGGGAATTATGGGCTCTGGCGATTATGATAAAACTTGCTCTGATAGAAAACATAAGGTACTTGTGTGAAAAGATTGTGGAGGCTCAAGAACAAAGAAACAAGGTTGAGGAAATACTATCAGGATTTGGCAATGAGAATCCCGAAGGACTCAATAAGCTATTTAACGATATTGACAGCAATCTTAAGGGAAAATACCAGGTTAATTCTGCATTTATTGAATATCTTGCATACAGGATAAGAAAGAAGGGAAGAGCATTTTCACACGTTTTGCGTTATATTGACGAGAGGCTTCAGATTAGAGGAACTACGATAGATCAGGTTACACATAAGGAGCATAACGAGCAGACAGTAAGAAAGGGATCTTTCGGAAATTGCATTACCAGTCTTAAGTTCATATCAAACGCAAACTGGGTGGAAATATTTGAAGAATTAAGCAGGGTTGAACACATACTGAGGAGGGATCCGGATGGAACATATTCCATGATGGATCTTGCATCAAGAAATTTTTACAGAAAAGAGCTTGAGGAAATTGCATTATATTATAGTGTTTCCGAAACACATGTTGCAAATAAGCTTGTAGAGCTTGCAGAAAAAGCTGGAAACTATCAGGATGGATTGTATGACAGGCGTAAAAATCATATAGGTTATTATCTTATTGGAAGGGGATTAAAAGATCTTGAAAATGAAATAGGACATAAAATCAGCCTGTATGTGAGGTTGAAAAGAGCTGTCAACAATCATCCTGCTGCTTTCTATACAGGCGCAGTCGGTGTGATCACTACTCTTATTGCAGCATATGTTGCCAAATATACTTACAGCAGCTATGGTGGTGTATTGTTTGCAGTTGCAGGATTGATTTCGGCAGTTCCTGCTGCGGATATAGCAGTCAATGTGGTAAACTGGCTGTTAAACAACATATACAAGCCTTCTTTTCTGCCGAAGCTTGAGCTTAAGGACGGCATAGGTGAGGATTTGAGCACAATGGTAGTAATACCTGCACTTCTGCCGGATTACAAGAGAGCAGTTGAGCTTATTGACAACCTTGAGGTTTATTATCTTGCAAACAGGGAAAAAAATGTGTATTATGCCCTTGCAGGTGACTTTAAGGATTCTTCCTCAAAGGACACCGAGGGAGACAAAATAATAACCGAAACCGCATTATCAAAGATAAAAGAGCTTAATGAAAAATATGCTGATTATGGCAGGGATATATTCTTTTTCTTCCACAGGCACAGGCAATATAACAACAGACAAAACAAATGGATGGGCTGGGAAAGAAAAAGAGGAGCTTTGGTTGAGTTCAATGATATGCTAATGGGAAACGGGAATACCAGCTATTCTATTGTATCGAAAGATGTTTCAGGCCTTCCAAAGGTAAAATACATTATTACCCTTGATGCTGATACAATACTACCATTAGGTACAGCTAAGAAATTGATAGGAACGATGGCTCATCCTTTGAACCGGCCGTTGATAAACAAGGAGAGGGGAACGGTTGTTGAAGGGTATGGACTTCTGCAGCCGAGAATTGGATTTGATATTGAAAGCGTTAATAAATCACTTTTCTCGAGAATATTTGCCGGGGAGGAAGGTATTGACCCATACGCAAGTGCAATTTCTGACGTTTATCAGGATCTTTTCGGAGAAGGTATATTCACAGGTAAGGGCATTTACGACCTTGGAGTTTTCCAGGAGCTGTTGAGAAACGCCATACCTGAAAATGCTGTATTGAGCCATGACCTTCTTGAGGGTTCATATATAAGGGCAGGACTTGTAACCGATTTAGAGCTCATTGACGGTTATCCTACAAAGTTCAACTCATATGCGATGAGGCTGCACCGTTGGGTAAGGGGAGACTGGCAGCTTATTCCCTGGTTGGGTACGCATACAAGAGATAAAAGCGGGAGTATTATTAAAAATCCATTGTCTCTGATTTCAAGATGGAAAATACTTGATAACCTTAGAAGAAGTCTGGTAGCTCCTTCTCTGATGCTTTTACTTTTCCTTGGAGTTACTGTCTTTCCTGGAGACCTTGTATTCTGGGCAGGCTTCGTCCTGTTAACAGTTTTTTTCCCAATTATAACAGCAGGTATTGATTATATTGTTTCAATGCCCTTAAGAGGGATAACTGCTAAAAAATATACATCGGCCATATATGGCTTGAAAGCTTCATTTCTGCAGATGACGCTGATGTTTGTTTTCCTGCCCTACCACGCGTACTTAATGGCTGATGCGATCATCACTACTCTTATAAGGGTGTTTGTAACTAAGAGGAACATGCTTGAGTGGGTTACAGCGCTCGACGCTGAAAGAACGCTTAAAAACTCGGCCAAAGGATATGTAATAAGGATGAAGTGGGCTCTGCTGCAAGCATTGCTTTTATTTGGACTGGTTTTATGGTTGAGGCCGGAATCGATTGAAATTGGAATTATTCTTTTTGCATTATGGTCAATGTCTCCGATAATTGCTTACCGTGTAAGTAAAGAGCAGGTGATTGCAGATGAACCTTTAGGAGATGATGAAAGGCAGGAAATAGGAAGAATTGCACGGAAGACATGGAGATACTTCGAAGAGTTTGTTAATAAGAGGAACAACTATCTTGCTCCGGACAATTTTCAGGAGGATCCTCCGAATGGAATTGCATACAGGACTTCTCCAACAAATATTGGTCTTGGTATGCTGGCGGCCTTGACTGCAAGGGATTTTGGATATATAGGGACAGGCAGACTTTTTGAAATAGTATCAAACACTGCAGATACCATAGATAAAATGGACAAATGGAACGGTCATCTTTACAACTGGTATGATACTCGTACCCTCAAAACACTGACGCCAAGATACGTGTCTACTGTTGATAGCGGAAACTTTGTCTGCTATTTGATAACCTTGAAGGAAGGGCTTTTGGAGTATCTGAAAAAGCCGCTCATTGAAAAAGCACTGGTATCAGGCATCAGGGATACTGCAAATCTGGCAGCCGTAGAAAATACCGAACAAATAATTGACATATCATGCCTTGATACTTTTTTAAACAGCTTTGACGAAAAAGGCTGTGTTGATATTAGTATCTGGATAAACTGCCTGGAAAGGATTATGGGAAATATAGATAATTTATCTGGCAATAATGGTACATGGAACAGGAAGCTTTACAATATGCTGGATTCATTTAAGAAAGAAATAGATGAATTTCTGCCATGGGCTTATATTCTTAGGGATATGCCATCTGAAGTATTGGACTATTGTAACAAGGCTGATAATAGTGAAGTCTGGAAAAGCATTACCCGGTGCCTGAGTATGGATGTGCCTTTTATAAATATGTCCAAAGCCTGCAAGGAGGCAGTAACAGATATAGAAAAACTCATAATAGGTGTTGGACAGGATGACAGCCCAAAGCATGGTGAAATTGCCAAATGGTTTGAAGAACTTAAGAATTCACTAAATGGCTGCATTACGCGCCTCAATGGGTTTACTCAAAGATGTGAAAATCTTGTAGAAAGGTTGACGGAATTATCTGACAGGACAGAATTCAGACACCTGTATGATAAAAGGAGACAGCTGTTTTCCATTGGATTTAATATTGAGGAAAACAGCCTTACGAATTCGTATTATGACCTGCTTGCATCCGAAGCCAGACAAGCCAGCTATATTGCAATTGCAAGGGGAGAGATTGATGGACAGCACTGGTTCAGGCTTGGAAGGACACTGACTTACGTGGACCGGTATAAAGGGATGGTGTCATGGAGTGGCACAATGTTTGAATACCTGATGCCGCTGCTTATTATGAAAACCTGCAAAAATACCCTTATTGACGAAACCTACTCCTTTGTTGTAAAAAGTCAGATAAAATATGGTAAGCAAAGAAATGTCCCATGGGGAACATCCGAGTCAGGCTTCTATTCCCTTGACATCAATCTTGATTACCAGTACAAGGCCTTTGGAGTGCCCTGGCTCGGACTTAAGAGAGGACTTGTGGAAGATATGGTGGTTGCGCCTTATGCTACAATGCTTGCCATACTTGTTGACCCGGCAGCTTCAATAAGGAATCTTAAAAGGCTTGCTAAAGAAGGCGCTGAAGGTCCCTACGGCTTTTATGAAGCTTTGGACTATACACCGGAACGCCTTCCAATCGGATCAAAAATGGCAGTTGTAAAGAGTTATATGGCACATCACCAGGGTATGAGCATATTGGCGCTTGATAATTTTCTAAACGGCAACCTTATGCAAAAGCGTTTTCATAGAGACCCTGTAGTTGATGCAGCTAAACTCCTTCTGCAGGAGAAAGTGCCTTCAAATGTCGTTTTTACTAAAGAAAGCAAGGAGAAGGTTATTCCTTTTAAGGATATTCTGCTTGATGAGGAAGATTCATTCAGGGAGTATGAAGCGATAGATCCTTTGATTCCTCAGGTGCACATTCTGTCAAACGGCAGCTATTCAGTTATGATTACAGACCGCGGGACAGGTTACAGTAAATTAAAAACGCTTGACGTAACCAGGTGGAGGGAAGACATATCCCTTGATGTATCAGGAATGTTCTTTTATATAAGAAATTTAGGGACAAATGAAGCATGGTCGGCAACCTATGCGCCATTTATAAAAAGGCCTGATAAATACAAACTCACATTTACATCAGGGCAGGCAAGGTTTTTTAGAAAAGATGGTGATATTGATACACTTTTAGAAATTGTTGTTTCTGCAGGAGACAATGCGGAGATAAGACGTATAACCTTGACAAACCACGGGGATGAACCTTGCACCATTGAAGTAACAAGCTTTTTTGAACTTGTATTGGCAGGACATGGAGCAGACGTTGCGCACCCAGCCTTTAGCAATCTGTTTGTCAGGACAGAGTTTTCTCCTGAATTAAACAGCCTGATAGCAAACAGAAGGCCCAGATCGGAAAATGAAAAGGTCGTGTGGGCAGTAAATACAATGGCGTTTGAGGGGGAGGCAATCGCAGAAATTTCCTATGAAACAGATAGAATGCAGTTTTTGGGAAGAGGAAGAAATGTCTCAAATCCTGTAGTTATAGAGCCTAACAAGCCTCTGTCAAATACAGTGGGTGCTGTTCTTGACCCGATTATGAGTTTGAGGCGCAGGATTAAGATTAATCCCGGAGATTCTGCAAAGCTTACGTTTGTGTCCTCTGTAACCGATAGCCGTGAAGCTGCTCTTGAGATTGCAGCAAAGTACAGCAACACTGCTGTGATAGAAAGTGAGTTCAGTCTTTCGCTGACCAAAAGTCGTGTTGAAGCCAGATACCTTAATTTGAAAACCAAAGAAATTGAGCTTTACCAGGAGCTTATATCACATATTTTATTTATAAGCCCTCAAAAAGAGAAAAACAGTGACTATATAATCAGCAACAGGAAGGGACAGTCGGCATTGTGGACATA
Source organism: Clostridiaceae bacterium (assembly GCA_012513545.1). The sequence continues at coordinate 1,108 of JAAZCB010000112.1, read as the reverse complement.
TGGGATTTCGGGAGATATTCCGATTGTTCTTGTCATGCTTGAAAAAACTGATGAAATAGACATTGTCTATGAAATTTTAAAGGCACACGAGTACTGGAAGTTTAAGAATTTACGGGTAGATCTTGTCCTTCTGAATGAAGAAGAAAACAGCTATACGAACCCTCTTGGAGGACTGTTATCAGATGTTGCAGCTGGAAGTCATGCCCATGACATGATAAACAAGCCTGGCGGAGTTTTTATACTTCGGAAAAGCAGTATGCCTGACGAGGACATAAAACTGCTTTGTGCTCTGGCAAGGGTAGTGTTAAAGGGAGATTCCGGTGAGCTTTACGAGCAGCTTAAGGTTAATAAGGACAAAAAATTGCCCGGGCTGAAACACTTTAGCTCTGCTTCTGAAAAATATACGGTTACAGCGGTAAAAAAACCCGAACTTGCCTTCGACAACGGTCTGGGAGGTTTTACAAAGGATGGCAGGGAGTATGTTGTGCATCTTGAGAGCGGTATTAATACACCTCTGCCATGGATAAATGTAATATCCAACCGCGATTTCGGCTTTATTGTGACTGAATCGGGTTCAGGCTACACATGGTATGAAAACAGCCGCGAATATAAACTGACCCCATGGTCGAATGATCCTGTCAGTGATTGTCCCGGAGAGATATTGTATTTGTCGGATAACCATACTGGTGAAATCTGGACAGTAACTCCTCTGCCTGTAAGAGAGGATGAGCCCTATACTATCAGGCACGGATTCGGATATACAGTTTTTGAGCACGAAAGCCATGGAATTAACCAGATACTGACACAGTTTGTGCCTGTGGAGGATACAGTAAAAATAAGTTTGTTGAGGCTTGAAAATGTATCCGATAAGACCAGGGAACTGAGTCTTACCTATTATATAAGACCGGTGCTTGGAGTAAGCGACCAGTTTAGTGCCTCTCAGGTATATACCCAGAAGCATGATACAGGTGCAGTTTTGATTCTAAATAACTATAATGAAGAATTTAAAGGAAGTATTGTGTTTTTGGATGCATCAATTAAGGAGCGTTCTGTAACCGGAAACAGAAAAGAGTTTTTTGGAACGGGGAGTATAAAAGAGCCTGAAGGG
>JAAZCB010001288.1 GCA_012513545.1 Clostridiaceae bacterium | reverse complement strand
TTGTGAGTAAACACTTAATAATCTAAACTTTTCTAAAGCAATATTATTTTCCAGCTTAAAAGCACAAGTTATTTGATGCTTATTACTATCATCATTTTTCAAAACAGCAAAGATTCCATTTTTTCTGTCCATAATATAAACATTTTTGCCAACTTCATCAATTAACAGGTCTTTACTAAATTTATCAGGTAATACAATGTATGAAATTTCTTTCTTTCCACCAATAGTTTTATTAGCCTCAATTACAGGATAACTAAGAACTATATTTCTGGATGAACAAAATAGAGCTCCTTCTAAATCTTCAAAGGCTATTGACGTATAAGAAACAGGATTTTCTATTAACTTTTCGTATTCAGATTTGGTTAGTGTTTCTTTTTGAACTTCCAGTATTCTTCCTCTTAACTCTTGTATTTCATACCAAGGATTACTTTTAAATACTTCCTCATAATTAATGCTACTACTTGAATCAGTTACCATTGTAGATGCTGTAGTATTTGTAGGTTCAATTGTATTTGTTACTAATGGTGTTTTATTAACAACCTCAGATGTATTATCAGGATTATTTGGTAAAGCAGTTTTGTTACATCCTACTGTAATAGAGAATGCAATTATAACTGTTAAAATATAAATCCTTTTAACTTCCATATTAATCTCCATTCCGCCGCTGTCGCCGACGGCACAAATAGTTATGAAAAATGGTGTGCGACTTTCACTATGTGGTATTTTAAAATTGATGAGCATATTCAAGTTATTCCATAAAATAATTCTATAATATAAATTGAAAAAATGCACATAGAAACCATCTGATTATAGACAGCTTCTATGTGTTTATATCTTAATTAATTATATTTCCGCCTTCCTGAATAATTCTACGTACTGATATTACACAGTTCCAATAATATGAACTGTTATCCTCAAGATAATTATATTTTATACTTCCTTCATATAACAGTTTTCCTGTTTTAGGATCCTTATCTCCATATTTTCCATATGATTTAGTTGAACCACTTTCATGTATGAACTTGTGTTTTCCATTTTCAAAGCCAATATATATTCCTACATGATCAGTAGGCTCTTCTTCAGGTTTTGTATACTTTGGAGGCATAGATAAATCATTTGCATCCCTATCCCAATCAAAAAATATAATATCTCCAGGCTTCAAATCCATTTTACTTAACTCTTTCTTTTGATAGGTAACAGAACCATTAGTTCCTTTTATTGCTTCAAATAGTACATCTTTACCCCTTTCTCTCATTGTTCCGGTGTAATTTGTTAAATAAAGTTGATTTTCTTTCATTCCTAAGTTCTCAGACTCACTTTGATATACTGCTTGTACAAAATCAGAGCAATCCAAATACTTTGGCAAGCGACCATACGTGTTTATATAATCATCCATATTTACTTTTGTTTTATCACTATCACTCTGCAAATAGTACGGAATTTTTCCAAAGGTAACTATTTGTTTATTATTAAGTTCGCGTTCTTCAATATATATCTTTGACCTATTTATTATGCACTCACGTTTTTGTTGGGCACTCATTATTCCTATATAGTTTTATCAATTTTTATCTGTATATATTTTAACATATATTTCATATATTCTCCTGCTTCATATTAGCTTATAAATTCAAGTTCAAATAAACATCATCCATCTGGTCCTGAGTAATACCAATATAGGCCAATGTTACACTAGGAGCTGAGTGATTAAGCAACTTTTGAATCAGAGTTAAATCTATACCGGACTGGTAAGCCTGGTATGCAAAAGTTTTTCTCATTGTATGGGAGCCGATCCGTTCGGTAATCCCGACAGCCCTGGCAGCCTGGTTAATAATCTTATAAGCCTGGTCCCTTTGCAAAGAAGCCTTGTCACCTTTCCTGGAGATAAAAAGAGGATCATTGAAGGAATATTCTCCCCTTGTGGCAAGGTATTCAGATACAGCTTTCTTTGCATTGTCACCTATAGGGAAGTTTTTATCCTTACCGGTTTTTTTCTCTTTGATCTGGATCCGGTCTTTAACTTTTTTCTTTTCATCTATAACATCACCGATTTTAAGTTTAAGCAAATCGCTTATACGGAGTGCGGAATTATTTCCCAGGGTAAAAAGACAGTAATCCCTGAAATTGGTTCCTTTTAAATAAATTTTAATTGCTGCTATTTGTTTCTTATCTCTTATTGGCTGAACAAATTCCAAATCTCTTACCTCGAATAATCATGCTTAATGTATACTATTATATAATATGTATGATACAGGGGGCAAATTAAAAACCCGATTTTATAAAAAAGAGTCAAACCTTTAATACCATAAGGTTTGACCCTTTTGTCCAATCATACATAATTCATTTGTGTATGATTCGGTTAGCTACTAAATTGGTAAATTCGATTTGAGTATACTTTTTTTATGCTGATGGTAAATTATCATCTCTCAACAACATATTAGTAATCTTGTCCTCTTTGAGCCACCTGTCCGGTTAAAGTGAGCCACTCATCCAGCATAAAAGCCGTATTCGGCTTAACAACGAGCCTCCATCGGCATGTTTTTAAGCATCAAGTGCCCCTGCTTAATAAGGAAGCAGGGCTTTGGAATGAGAAGGTATGTTAGGCCATACCGCTGGGAATCATCCATTCTGTCAAGAGACTTTCACGGCATAAGCGTTGCTTGGTTTTTCTGACCGGAAAGTCTCATGCTACACCAGAACTGCGGCTCCACCGTACCGCCGAACCAGAATATTTAACATACTCTCTGTAATTTCCATTAAGAATTACTGGTGGTGACAACTGTCTTATGTCTGTGCACATGTGAAATATAGAATATATTGTCAAATCAAAAATTTCGAGGGTTAGGTCTTACAACCCCAATTAGTAAAAAAATAAGCCTTTTAAGGCTTATTCAGAAGTTGATTTGTGAGCAACAACTCTTTCTTTATTTGCTTTTGCCACACGCTTTACCCTATGGCAGTGAATTTTTTTCTTAGGCACTAACTTAATTTCTAAATCTAAAGCATCAAGTACTTTTTTTAAACTGCCAAAACTTCCAATTGCACCATTTTCAATTCTTGATATCTGACATTGTGTTAATTCAGCTTTTTCTGTAAATATTCTTTGTGAAATATTAGCTTTTTTTCTAAACTCTCGGATTTGTCTAGCAACAAGATGTTCTAATTCAGTATCTTCCATAGATTCTAAAATGTCGGGTCTTTCTTTTTCAATTCTCTCAGCAAGGTCCTTCATAGTTTTGAACTTAGTTCCCATTTACAACTCCTCCTATTTTCCCCCTTAATAGGCTAATTAAATATCTATCTATTTATTTTTGCCTTTCTAAGCTATCTAAATAATCCTTATAAACTTTATCAGCAGTTTGTATATCTTTTATCGGTACCCTTTTAGTATTTTTAATAATTGCATGTGCAATTAAAAAATTATCATCCTTAAGTGAGAAGAATAAACTTCTGTATTCATTTTTTCCTAAGCTTGTTATCAGTTCCCACAATTTATATTTGCTATCCCATAACCTATGATAATCAGTTTTCGGTAAATAAAAACCGAACTCAGAAAGTAATTCTATACTACGGATAACTTTATCTGCTGCTTTGGCTTCTAAATCTAAAATAAAATCTTCTACATCTTGAGTAATTATAATATTGTTAATATTACTCAGCCGTTCAAGTATTTCTTGTTTCTTTTTCTTAGCCATTTTAAACCTCACAGTCGTTCGATATTTCTGTTTCTTAATCTCACATTAGTAGTAGTATTTATAATAAAATTATATCAAAATTGATATAAAAAAGCAATAGAAATTATATCAATTTTGATAT
>JAAZCB010001287.1 GCA_012513545.1 Clostridiaceae bacterium | reverse complement strand
AATGAGAACATAAAGTATGTAGCAGATGATTATATGAAATTTAATCTATCAGGAGAGTTTGATATGGTTGTTTCTGCACTTTCAATTCATCACCTGGAGGATTCAGACAAAAAAGAAGTACTCAGAAAATGCTATTCAGTTTTAAAACCAAACGGAATTTTCATAAACGCAGATCAGGTAATCGGAGAAACGCCTTATATAGATAGCCTTAACAAGAGAAAATGGAAGGAAAGTATAGAGAAAAGTGGTTTGCCAAGGGAAGAGATAATATCGGCATATGAAAGAATGAAGCTGGACAAAGAGACAACACTAAAGCAGCAATTGGAATGGCTTACTGAAACAGGATTAAAGGATGTTAGCTGTATCTATAAATATTATAACTTTGCGCTTATGTTTGGCAGAAAGGAATCCTAAAAACCGAAGAACTAAAAGAATATTGAGAGATATTCACAATTATGATACTGTATTATTATAACAATTATGATACTGTATTATTATATAGGTTTCTAGTTGCGTGTTCTCAAATTACCTATGCATGATGAAAATCCGAGAATGCTGATGCTTTTACGGCTTCGGAGGCTTTTTATTAGGGCCATTTCCTTAAAGGAAATCAGGCAAAAAGCGAGGGACTCGATGTCCCGAAGCTTTTTATTAGGGCCATTTCCTTAAAGGAAATCAGGCAAAAATATTGTTACTTACAATAAACTAATTTATAAGGAGTAGATTATGAATACTGATTTTGAAGGTTACATTAAAAATGCTATTAAATGGGCGAATGAAAAAACAGGTTCAAATGATTATTTGTATAAGTGTCTGGCTTTTGTTGAAGATGCATATGAAGAAAGCAATAACGTAGAAGTTTTTGGTGGTGATACTGCCAAAGAATCAGCAGATCAATATGAAGCATATAAAAATGATGGCTTTCCCCCAGTAGGTGCCTTTGTTTTTTATGATGCAAGCGGAAGTATATTTGGCGAATATAAAAATTATGGTCATGTGGGCATACATATTGGGAATGGAGATATAATACATGCTTGGGATAAGGTCAGAGTAGATAACTACTTAGATGTAGAAAATTTGTCTCCTGCACCAGGCTGGACTAAACCTAAATACATAGGATGGTCTCCGGTAGAGAGAATATTCCAAGGATACATAAAGAAATAGAATCAAATACATCCGTAGGGTGAAAGTTAGGGTTGGACAAAAAGGGATATGTATTTTTAATTTGGTACAAGAAAAAATAATAAAGCTTGGTCTGTTTAGGAGGAAGATTATGAATGTTAAGAAAATTATGTATACTTTGATTATCTTAACAGTTATTGTGTTTTCAAATGTGATTAGCTTGTATATAAGCCAAAGAATACATAATCAAAAATTAATTCAGGTGTCAAATGAACTGTCTAAAGTAAAAACTCAGCTTGAGCAAAATGAAACTATAGAAAGCCAAACTAATACTGATGATCAAAAAGAAGAACAAGTGAAAAAGTATATTGACTACTTAAAGCAAGACGAGAAGGTTGAATACCTCGAGAGCAGCGGCTTCATTGTGAAGGAAGGAAAGATATTTGCAATTAATCTAGCTGATGGTTCGGAATCTGGATATGGTGAATCCGAGCCGTTTGCGACAAACAAAGAATTCAAAGAAATTACTGATAAATTTATTAAATTATATAACATTACTAAAGATAAAATAACTGATAATGATTTGGAAAACGCCGGATTTTCTTCGGATTTTATCAAAACATATGGATTTATGCCTTTTACACAAAAGATAATTGATGCGGAAATTTTATGTAAGGAATACAAATTAAGGAGGCTTAAGTTTGAATTAGCAATAGAGAGGTATAAAAATGGTAAAATACCTTTAAAAGATTTGCAGAATGATGAAAAAGAATTTATAGACATAAGAGAGATGATGAATAAGAATTTATCCAAATTAGTTTCAGGCGACCTATAACAGTATGTAGGGTACTACATGAGTTTATGAAGGGTTTGCGACAATGATAGTATTGAAGTTGACAAATTACTTCTTATAGTTAATTGAGGACTTTCCATCCGTGGAAAGTCCTCAATTTGGGTTGCCGAAATACGTATATCAACACATGCCCATAAAGGTACGGGTAGAAATCCATGTAGAATTGCTTCAATGGTCATCCATGCAGAAAATCCGTACCATACTGTCTCGCCGGCCGTACAGCGGCACTTATGGGTTATCCTCAGGGCCAGGTGCGTAAATAGGTCGATGGAGAGAATGTATATGCTTAAGTATTATTCTTAATTTTCTGCAGGATTTCAAACATTGCTTCAGGTGTAGCACCTTTTATGCTGAGCTCTACCAAGATATCTCCATACAACACACCGAATCGCATTCGTGCTCCCGGTTCATCACCTGAGTCTGAAATCTCATAAGTCCGTGCTCGCACTGTATCGAGTGTCAGCTCGTCTATGAGAAAGACTGGATTGTTCACAATTTCCCGTAATTCATCAGGTACTGAATCGGCACGGGGAATGGGATAGAGCGAGAGATCGTAGTT
>JAAZCB010001286.1 GCA_012513545.1 Clostridiaceae bacterium | reverse complement strand
TTAAAGGAATTATATATAAATGCCTATGAAGATATATAATTAGGATATTGTCTAATTTGAGGCCTTATTCAACTGCTTGTGGTAACTAAATGGCGAAAAATCGGAGACTGCAATATTTTTTGATAGCTTTTAAAGTCGAAAAACGTATTTTTTGCTTGCATCACACAATAATTACATTTTATGTAATACAATATAATTAACTTCTATGAGTAATGGTAGAAAATTTTGTATATCGGAGGGGATGAAATGTTAGGTAATAAAGCAGAATCAGTGGTAATCGACATGACAGATAAAGTTGTTATTAAACCTCAGTATGATTATATATTGGGATTTACAAAAGGACAAGCAGTCACACAAAGAGACCTGGAAGAATACAAAACTGGGCAAAGCATATTCCCTCTTCAATCCAAAGGCTTAGACACTCTTAATGTAGGAATGATTATCTACAGGTCAGCATATAACAAATGGGGCTATATGGATGAATCAGGGAATATAGTTATAGAACCTATATATAGCTCTGTCAGCTCCTTCAAATATGGTGTAGCTATCGTTCAGCTTAACGGAAAAATGGGGGTAATTGATAAATGTGGCAAATATTTAATTGAACCGATCTATGAATTTATAGAATCCGACTATATAGATGGATTCTTCAGAGCAAAAATTGAAAATGGTTTATACGGACTTATAGATCGTAATGGAAAAGTCATTCTTCCATTTGAATATGACTGGATAGGCTATTTTTCCGAAGGCATGACAGTCGTCCGTAAGAATGGAAAACAAAGCTATATTATAGACAGCCGATATATATGATTAACCAATTCATTATGAAACCTGGTCAGAGGCTGTAAATCCTATTGAAGCAAGTGAAAGTCCAGCTCTTGCCAAACAAATATGAATTACAGTCTCTGAGTATACAAAACTTACTTGTGAAATGAAAGCTACGGTCTTTAATATTCGCATATCTTTTCTATAATATCAACCATACCTGTTCCTTTTTTTATTTTAAACTCACCAACTTGAATTGAGCCATCAAGTTTCATGGCTATAATCTTATTCATAAATAATTCGGTGTTATCAATAACTCCAAGGACATAAAGCTTATCTGCAATTGTCTCGGATGTATCGCCCGGCACAATGTTTAATGTAATCTCATCGTTTATCGGTTTTAAGGGAGTTGTCAGGATTCTGTCTGTCTGGACTGGGGTTTCTTTATTCTGATTATTGTCATTAATATCACCGTTTTTTGTAGTGTCCTCCAAAGCCTTTTCTTTCTCTCTGCTGTTTTCCTCATAACCCTTTTTTTTACTTTCCTCTATTATTACCGGTGAAGCTGAAGGCCGGGTAATTTCTCCCCTGTTTGTACCACTGTCCATTCCGGCTGAATTTATAATCCCGATAAAGGAAGTAATCACTATACCTATTCCGATACCCAAAATTATACTCTTTATATGAAATCTATACATAAATCCTCCCGGCAGAATCAATTTCAAAGTATTACTTATTCACTCCAAGAATAAGCTGTATTTCACCTTTTCCCATATTAAGCTTTCTAGCTATTTCTGTCTCATTTAAACCTTTATGTGCAAGACTAATAACTTCCTTGTGCTTGCTGCTGAATGAAATAACTTTTTCCATGGACTTGTTTAAATCTTTGAATTTTATACTCTTTATATTTTCAAATCCTCCAGGAACCAGATTTTCAAAAAAAATCTCATTATTTTCCATGAAACTGTTATTCTCTGGATCAGTCAACTTAATTGCCGGACCAGCTATCAAAGACTTATCTGTTCTCTGCTTATCATCTATTTTATTGTAATCATTTTCCTTTTTTAAATTATTTATTCTTTCTTCTGCATTATCAATTATTTTCATGGCTTCACTGCTTTTTTGATCTATCTGGGATACAATGTAATCCGAAAACTTGTTGAGTTCTTCAACCATTAACTCAGCATCCTTAATTATTCTGACAAGCTCATCTCTTTTTTCGTTCAGTGTCTTTTCTTCATCAAGTGTTTTCTTTCTGTCAAAAAAAATCCAGACAAAAGAAATAAGTATAAGTATAATGCCAATAAACATAATACTTGCATAAAATCCTGACATATTCAATAGCTCCCCGCCCTTCATCTTTTGTTAACAGCATTTAAGACTATAACCAAATTATAGTCTGATATCTATTACACTTTCTCCTGCACCGTTCTTTTGTTTGCCATTCTTGCCGGTTTCCTTCATTTTTTTCTTCTTTCTGGCTTCATTGTTATCCTTATTGCTTTGCTTATCCCTTATTTTTGCGTTCTGTGTATCCTCCCTGGCATGGACCGAATTTACATCATGTTCTGCCTTATGCTGGTTGACCGTTACTTGCTGCTGCTGCATAGACTGGTTTCTCTGCTGCTCATCGTTTTTAATTTTTGCAATTTCTCCTGTCTTAGGTATAGCTACTTGAAAGTCAATTGGCTTTATGGACATATATCTCACTTCCTTTGATAATTTTTTATTTATCAACAGGCCCAATCCTGATATCCGTTCCATCTCTGTATAGTGTACAATATTGAAGATTTTCTTTAACATACATAATACTGTTTCCTATAGAAACTCTAGTGCCCGGGTATATATAATTGT
>JAAZCB010001285.1 GCA_012513545.1 Clostridiaceae bacterium | reverse complement strand
CTTGCTTTCAGGAGGCAGGCTCTTTCTGATAAGAAAGGAGGTACGAGATGATATTTCAGGTCTTTTCAATTTTATTAAAGACAGAAATATTGAAGTAGTATTCTTTCCTGTGCCGCTTTTAAAGCTTGTATTCAGCCAGGACGAATTTGCCGTGATGATCCCTTCTTCTGTAAAGCATATAATAACGGCAGGAGAGCAGCTGGTAGTCACAGAACGTATGAAGGAATATCTCAAACAAAAAAAGATACATCTTCATAATCATTATGGACCTTCTGAGACGCATGTTGTAACAACTTTTGTCATTAGCCCTGACAGTGACACCGATGAACTGCCGCCTATAGGAAGGCCGATCAGCAACACCAGTATTTTTATTCTGGATAAAAACAAAAATATACAGCCTGTTGGTGTGATGGGAGAGCTTTGCATATCGGGTGAATGCCTTGGTAACGGTTATATTAACAATCCGGAGATGACAAAGCTTAAATTTGTACCTAACCCATATATTGAAGGGGAGTTCATGTATTTGACGGGAGATATTGCAAGATGGCTTCCGGACGGAAATATACAGTTTTTAGGCAGGAGTGATCATCAGGTAAAGATCAGAGGTTACAGGATTGAACCCGGTGAGATTGAAGCAAAACTGTTAAGTCACACAATGGTGAAAGAAGCTGCTGTAATAGCAAAAGAAGATAAAGACAAAAACAAATATCTATGCGCTTATGTGGTAACTGAAGGTAAAGTCGCTCCGGCTGAACTCAGGGAACATTTATTAAAAGAATTGCCGGATTATATGATACCGTCCTATTTTGTACAGATGGATACCATGCCCTTGACATCCACAGGGAAAGTTAACAGGAAATTGCTTCCTGAACCCGACAAAACTGTTGATGCAGGAGCTCTGTATGCAGCTCCTCGAAATGAGGAGGAAAGAAAACTGGCTGATATCTGGGCTAAGGTTCTTGGTCTGGAGAAGGTAGGAATAGATGACGAGTTCTTTATGATAGGCGGCGATTCAATAAAAGCGCTGAGGATTGCCGGCGAAGCTGCGCGTGAGAATATTCAAATATCCGTAAAAAATATATTCAAGTACAAGACAATATCTAAAATTCTTGAAAACTCTGCTGTGGAGACTAATAAAGCTAAAACTGCCGGCAATGATACAAAAAATGATGCTTCCGATGCACTGGATATTATTGAAATAAAGGACAGATGGCCGATAGCTAAGAATTTCAGGATATATGAAAAAGATGTGAAGGAATTGAAAATACAACTACAGAGAGATATTACCGTTTATATGCATCGCTCCCTTTCCCTCTGCGTAATTATGGCTGACGAAAATCTGCATCCATGGTTTTATGAACGCTTTATCAATATTTTTTCCATGGTTAATCAAGAGGGCTACTTGACCCTGGACTATCTGGAAGTCTGGGCGCCTTACAGGGAAATTATAAATGAAATATCCCTGGGAACGGAATTGTTGGAAAAGGAAATGGATATAATCCGATTTATCAATGAAAAAATAGATATGGGCTATTACTTGAATATTGCTGTAGACGAGTTCTATCTTCGAGGTAAGGAAAAGTACCAAAAAACCCACTTTATACATCATGCTTTGGTGTATGGATATGACAACATTAATCGAAAAGTAAAGGTTATAGGCTTTGGAGCAGGAAATGTACTGGATAGGATTTCTTTTGACTATGACAATTTTGTGGAAGCCTACGAAAAGGGAAAAGAGTACTACAAAAAGTCGGCACCATGGACATCAAGGACAGCCGTACAGATGTTTTTCAGCAACGGATTTGATAAGCCCTATCCCTTTAACCCGGCAAAGGTAGTCAGGCAATTACATGACTATTTGTTTTCGAAGGGTGATGATGCCATCATTTATTATTGGGCTCTTAAACAGGAACAGATCACATATGGTTTTGGGGCTTACGATGTAATAATAAATCACCTTGAAGCGTTCTTTGAGGGTAAATTCAGCACAGATTACCGTGCCATTCACTTGCTTGCGGAACATAAAAAGGTTATAGGTCAAAGGCTGCAATATATAATTGACAGCTACCGGATAGACGGCAGGCTGTTTGAACTATGCAGCGAATATATGAAAGTTGTTGAGGCATTTAATGAACTTAGAATAAAATATTTTGATCTGGAATACAGCTTTAGCGCCCAGGCACTTGAAAACTCTGCAAAGGAGCTTGGAATGAGCCTGAGGCAAGTCATTGATATGATTAAATCAGCAAGGGACAAGGAACGTACGCTGTTATTGGAAATATATGAGCTGTTAAAAGACATGTTCGGAGAAGCTTAGTATTGAGAAAAACATATGTGGGGGGACGGGAATGAAATTACATCAAATAAGGGATAAGTATGACCTGGTAGTTGGATTGGGGTGCAACTGTCAGGTCGCGTATCAGCTTAAAAGACTTAACCTGCGCAAATTTGCCGCACCTATAGATGCTATTCTTGTTAATGATATCAGGCAGCTGAATGCATTTATAGGTAATGATTATAAAGATTTTATGAGACTGAAAAATCTTAAGTTGAATATGAACATTAATAATCCCGATTCATACAATTATGTTGTCCATGATACATTATATGATTGCTACTCCTACCATGACTATCCCAGGAAGTACCCGAAGAGCCTGTGGTTTTTAGCTCATCCGTCGGTTAAAAGGCGAATTCAAAGAAGAATCAATAATTTCAGAAAATATATTGCCGAGGTCGATTCGGTCCTGTTCGTAAGAGCAAGTGAAGCAATGGAATATGAAGGCTTGAAAGAGCTTAAAGGAATATT
>JAAZCB010001284.1 GCA_012513545.1 Clostridiaceae bacterium | reverse complement strand
TTTTGATAATCTTGACACAAACCTTTATACTGACTTTATAAAAGCAAATACACTAAAACATGATCAGATTACCAGCGATGCCAACCGTATTCTTGCCCACAAATTTGATCTTTTAGGGAGCGGCGAATATGATTTCGGTAAAAAAATACAATGGCTGACTGATTTTAAATCCGGCCATACATGGGATAGAAAATATTACAAATACATTAAAATTATTGATTTTAATAACAATTCAGATGCTAAAGTCCCATGGGAACTATCCCGTTTTCAGCACTTAATCACTTTAGGAAAGGCATATTTAATCTCAAAAGATGAAAAGTACGCTTTGGAGTTTAAAGAGCAAATTGAGGATTGGTTAAGAGAAAACCCTTATCTGATGTCTGTAAACTGGTCTTGTACCATGGATGTCTCTATAAGGTCAGTTAACTGGATTTTGGGATATTATTTTTTTAAGGACTCCAAAAATATTGATGGTGTTTTTATAAAAAAGTTTAATCAAAGCCTCTATCTTCATGGGGTTTACATAATAAATAATTTGGAAAACAAAGGCGGCCATACGGGTAATCACTATCTGTCTGATATTGTAGGTTTGATTTGGTTAGGACTATATTTTAAAGATATTGCTCCGAAAAATCTTAAAGCTAAGTTTAGACCCCGGTATTGGCTCGATTTCGGTATTAGTGAATTGGAAAAAGAGATGCAGGTCCAAGTGAACGAAGACGGAACTCATTATGAGACTTCGACTTCCTATCATAGACTTGTTACGGAATTATTCCTTTTAACAAGCATTGTTCTTAAAAACAATGCTTGTTGTATATCTTCAATGTTTATAAGCAGACTTGAAAAAATGTGTGAATTTCTTATGCACTTAACCAAGCCCAATGGAAACTCCCCATTAATTGGAGATGCAGATAACGGAAGGTTTGTTATCTTATCCGATTATTATTCCTGGAAGAAAGATGACTTCAGGCATTTAATGTCTATTGCAGGTGAATTCTTCAACAGAGACGATTTCAGACTATATGGAATTGATTTTATAGAGGATGCACTGCTCGCTACAGGAACATACAAATTTATAAATACAAACGATAACTTTGACTCAGTTATTAAGCGTTTCAGTTTACCTTCCACCAGCTTTGCCATAGGTGGTTACTACATTTTGAGAAACGACAGAATTCAATGCTTTATCCGTTGCGGTGAACTGGCCTTAAGGGGTCACGGCGGACACAGTCACAATGACCAGCTTAGCTTTGAACTGAATATTGATGGTGAAGATATAGCAATTGACCCTGGAAACTATGTTTATACATCAGATTACAAAATGAGAAACTTATTCAGGAGTACTAAATACCATAACACTGTAGTAGTAAATGGGTATGAGCAGAATGATATTAATGAATTTGATCTTTTCAGGCTTAACGAGCAAACCTTTGCCAAATGCAAAGAATTTTCTCCTGACAGGTTTGTTGGAATTCATTATGGGTATAAAGAAAAGTGCGGAATTATTCATGAAAGAACTATTGAATTACATGACGACAAAATCGTTATAACAGACACTCTTATTGGCTCTAAAGCTAACGAGGAGAATTGGTTTTCAAATTTAGTGCTGAGTAAGGACATAGAACCAGCTGAAACTAATAATCTATGCTATTTAACTTCTAGCAGCAAAAAGTTCTATTTGTCTTATAGCGCAAATACAAAACCTGAGATTAGAGATACTTATTTCTCCAAATCGTATGGCGTGCTGGAAAAGTGCAAATCGATAAGTCTTAAATCCAGCAGTATGACTATTGGTATTTTATAAGTTTTTTACTATAAATAAGGGAAGTGTATGCTTATGATAAAAAAAGTTTATAACGGCTCCCCTATTTTCATTAAGAAACAAGTAAATTTTCTATTGGGCATGATTCCCTACGAGAAAAAGCTTGGCAGGGATTTTATTAATACATATTCATTTTTGGAGGAATCTCAGTGGTGGTCAAGACCAAAACTGGAGGAATACCAAATGGAGCAAATAAAAAAACTTTTGGAGCATGCATATAAAAATGTGCCCTACTACACATCTTTGTTCAATGAGTATGGCATAAATGTGAAATCTATACAAAATTTTAATGATATGAGAAGAATTCCATATCTAACCAAGGATATTGTGCGGAATAATCTCGATCAACTGATTGATAAAAATATAAATAAGAACAAAATCGTTAAAGTTGTCACTGGAGGTACAACTGGTATACCAATGGATTTTTATGAGGCACGCAGGGTTTCACAGGAACGCGAATGGGCTTTCATCTCAAATTTATGGAGTTCGCGCGGATACGATATACATAAAACCAACAAATTTGTATACTTAAGAGGTAATATACCACTATGCGGTTATTATGAAAAAAGAGGCTTGGAGCTTATACTGTCCTCCTTTCAACTAACTTTGAAAAATATGAATAACTATCTTGATTTGATTGCAAAATTTAAGCCTGACTATATACAGGCATATCCTTCATCAATATTTATTCTTGCAAAGTATATACAAGATAACGGTATTAAATTTCAAATCCCCAGCTTAAAAGCAATTTTTTGCTCCTCCGAAAATCTTTTTTCTTTTCAAAGAAGAATTATTGAGGAAGCATTTTCTACAAAGGTATACAGTCATTATGGCCACTCCGAAAAGGCATGTCTTGCCGGCGAGTGTGAAAAAAGCACACTATATCATTTAAAGAGTGAATATGGGTACACTGAGATTATAAATAACTTGGATATCGATGTAACAGAGGAGGATGAAATCGGGGAAATTGTATGTACTGGTTTTAACAATTATATTGTGCCTTTTATAAGATACAAGACCAATGATATTGCCGTTAATACCAATCAGACTTGCAATTGCGGCAGGGATTACAAGCTTTTAAAACGTATAGAAGGCAGAAAACAGGATTTTTTTGTAGACAGGTCAGGAAGCCTGATTTCCATGATTAAAAGTCACTCTGCCGTAAGATACCTCAAGGAGAAAATTACTGCTTACCAGTTTGTCCAGAACGTTCCAGGGGAAATAATACTAAATCTCGAAGCAAACACCGACCTCAATGAATTGGATTATAGAATAATCTTAAAGGAATTCCTTGAATTCTATCCGGGATTTAGACTGAAAATTGAAGTTATTGATAAGATTCCAAGATCAAATGCTGGTAAATACAGGTATTTGGTACAAAACATAAAAAATGAATTCATGAAGGTTAACGGGTGATAAAATGATAGAAAGGTTTTATAATAAGTGCCCAAAGTTTATTAAGAAAAATTTGAAACATATGTTAAATTATATACCTTATGAACTAAGGCTCGGAAAAACTTTCAAGGAAGCTTACAAGCTTTGCATCGAAGCACAAT